>JBEKJD010000035.1:0-15296 GCA_050011415.1 Dissulfurispiraceae bacterium
CGAGCAAAGGGAGACTGAAAAAGAAATAAGAGAAAGTGAGCAAGAAAAGGAAAAACTTATTATTGAACTCAGAGAATCTTTTTCCGAGATTAAAACATTAAGCGGATTGCTGCCGATTTGTGCTTCCTGTAAAAAAATACGAGACGATAATGGTTATTGGAATCAGATTGAAGCATATATAAGTAAACATTCAGATGCACAATTCACTCACGCTGTCTGTCCCGACTGTGTAAACAAATTATACTCTGATCTTGATTTGGGCAGGTAATGAATATTGCGTTATACTGATACATCATTAGATTAGAAGAGGAGAACAAGAATATGTCAGGGTGGAAAGAGCTGATGATCACGTTAATCTCATCGGCAGTCATGGTCTTCATTGCCGGCTCCGAATCTTCGGCCGGACCTGATTTTAAGACTATTGATACAGCACAACTTCATTCAATGATAGTTGACAATGCTTACAAGATTGAAGGCGGGCGTGAGAAGCAATTTACGGTTATTGATGCGAGGACAAAAGAGGAATACGACGAAGCCCACATTTTCAGTTCAATCAGCATCCCGGAAAATGCTTTCGAGGAATCAATAAATCTTCTTCCGAAAAACAGGGGAATCCTCCTTGTGGTTTACTGTAACGATGAGAAATTGGAGACAATCAGGAAATGGGCTGACAGGGCAGCGTCTGCCGGATACACGAACCTGACCATTTATTCGGAAGGGTTTCTGGTCTGGAAGAAGAAAAAAATGCCTGTCGCGCCTCTGCAAAACAGCTTCTGATAACATCCGGCTTATACATAATGGCGAGAGAACCGGTTGATATAAACGAGGGCAGTCAGGACCCGACGCTTTACGCTGCGGCTGATTTGGGTTCAAACAGTTTTCATATGATTATAGCGCGGCGCACAAAGGAACGGTTTACTGTAATTGACCGGGCCAAGGTAGTTGTTCGGCTCGCGGAAAGCGTTGAAAAAGGGAATGGCCTTGAGATTGAGACTCAGCAACGCGCATTTGAGACACTCCGCCACTTTCAGGTACTTCTGAGGAAAGTACCTTCTTTCCATGTCCGGGTTGTCGGCACCAGCGCTCTTCGCCAGCTCTCTGATCAGGAGAGTTTCCTCACAGTTGCCGGCGATATACTCGGCCTGCCCATTGAAATCATCACGGGTGACGAGGAGGCGCGTCTCATAAACCTTGGGGTCGCCGGTACTATGAAAAACCAGGATGCGGCCCGGTTGATTGTGGATATCGGTGGCGGCAGTACCGAGATTATAGTCGGAAAGAACACGAACATCCTTGTTGCTGAAAGCCTGTCGATGGGTTGTGTGACCTTCAGCAAGCGTTTCTTCCCCAAAGCAAAGATAACTCCGGTGCTGTTTAAACAGGCCCGGGCTGCAGCAGGGGAACTGCTTGAGACGGTCATGGGCAGTTTCAGCGGCGTCACCTGGCTGGATGTCATCGGAGCCGCCGGCACAATCAAGACAACGCGAAAGGTGATCAATTACAGATCGGGCGACAATGAGATCAGTATGGCTGCGCTGGACAGCCTTATCGACAAAGTAGTCAGTGCCGGTCATTTGGACAAGCTCCTTGAGATCAGGGGTCTCACTCAGGACCGGGCGACTGTCTTTCCAGGAGGACTTGCGATTCTGAAGAGCATCATGGACCGTTTTGCGATTAAAAGCATGAAGGTTTCAAAGACGGCGCTGCGAGAGGGTATTATCTTTGACCTTTTACGTAAAGAAAAAACCTGACAGCACTTATGCATCACCTGCAGCGCTTGAGTATTTCTCCAAAAGAGCGGTCTGCGCGGAAAACGGTTCTTCTGCTCCTGGTTCGAGTTTTCTATAAGTTCCGTCGCTTTGGAGCATCCAGGCCTGGGAGTTGTCTTTAAGATAGTATTCGAGGTCGTCTATCAGCCTCTGGCGCAGTTCTGAACGCTCAATGGGGAAACAGGTTTCGACGCGGCGAAAGAAGTTTCGCACCATCCAGTCAGCGCTGCAACAAAACACCTCCGGCTTTCCGCCGTTATGGAAATAGAGAACACGGGTATGCTCAAGAAAACGCCCTACTACCGAACGTACCGTGATGTTTTCCGATATTCCGGGCAGGCCAGGTTTCAGGCTGCACGTGCTCCTTACAATAAGCTGTACCCGGACCCCTGCTCTCGATGCCCGATAAAGAGCCTGAACTACGCCGGGTTCTGTGAGGTGATTAAGTTTAGCTATAATACGCGCCGGCTGCCCCTTGGCCGCGTAGAGCGTTTCACGCTCTATTTTGGACAGTATTGCATCGTGAAGAGAAAAGGGCGCATCAAAAAGTTTTTTAAGTTTTCCGACTTTGCCGAGACTTGTCAACTGGAGAAAGAGATGATGAACGTCCTCTGTAATTTCCCTGTCGCATGTGAAGAAGCTATAGTCAGTATATAACCTCGACGTCCGCGCATGATAGTTGCCCGTTCCCAGATGCACGTAATTCCGTATGTCCCCCTCTTCCCGCCTCACCACGAGGATCATTTTTGCGTGTGTTTTGTATCCGACAACTCCATAGGTTATATGTGCGCCGGCATCTTCAAGGCGGTTGGAAAGGGCAATGTTTGCCTCCTCATCAAAGCGTGCCTTAAGTTCAATAACAACAGTCACCTCTTTGCCGGCCCGGGCCGCTGCTACAAGAGCGTCAACGATTGCCGAATCAGGTCCGGTCCGGTAGAGGGTCTGTTTAATGGCTAGCACATCCGGGTCACGCGCGGCTTCGGCGACAAAGTCGATAACAGGGACAAACGACTCAAATGGGTGATGGAGGAGGATATCTTTTTCCCGTATCCGTTCAAACATGTTTATTTTCCTCGCAATTTTTCGTGGTATCTTTGACGTGAAAGTCTTGTATTTGAGGTCAGGGCGGTCCAGCAAGTCGTACACTGCCATAAGCCTGTGGAGATTCACCGGACCTTCAACCTGAAAAAGGTCATCTTCAGTCAACGCAAATTTGTCGAGGAGGAAGGATATCATATCCGTCGAACAATTGTCAGCCACTTCAAGACGTACGGCATCGCCATACCGGCGGGACAGGAGTTCTCCTTCGAGAGCGCCGCGGAGGTCGGCGATTTCTTCCTCGTCAAGGTAAAGCTCACTGTTTCTCGTCACCCTGAACTGGTAGCATCCGACCACCTCCATCCGCGGGAACAGGTCCCCGATGAATTCGTGGATTATCGAAGACAAAAAAACAAAGTCGGACGGTCCGCTCCCCGTCTCCTTTTGCGGCAGTTTGATTACCCGGGGCAGAGACCTCGGGGCCTGAACAACTGCCATGCCCCCTTTCCGGCCAAAAGCGTCTTTCCCTTTGAGGGCCACAATAAAGTTGAGACCTTTGTTAAGAATACGCGGAAAGGGATGCGCCGGATCAAGACCGACCGGGCTCAGTATAGGCAACACATGATTAACGTGGGCACGCAGCCACTCTCTTTGCCTGGCAGTCCACTCCGTCCTTGGAAGCAACCGGACACCCTCCCTGGAAAGAGCAGGGAGCAACACTTCATTGAAGACCCGGAACTGCTCGGCAACCAGTGCATGGGAGCGGACGGCAATCTCCTTAATTATATCAGCCGGCGCAATGTTGTCAGGCCCTGTCTGGACTGATCCTGAAGCAATTTTCTGCTTGAGGCCGGCCACTTTTATTTCAAAGAATTCATCATGATTGGTGTCCGTTATGCAGAGGAATTTCAGTCTTTCGAGGAGGGGGGTACCCAAATCAGTAGCTTGAGCAAGAACGCGAAAGTTGAATTCAAGCTGGCTGAGCTGCCAGTTGATAAACAACTCCGGCCGTGCCAAAGCGGCCTCTTGCGCCTTTAAGCGCGTTATTTTCTTTGACTTCATGATGTTTAGTACCTGTCCTCCTGAGCATTCTATGCATGCCGAAAAAGTTTTCCATGATCGGAGCCGTATAATTGTACCACAAGAGGGTCAGGCAGGAGGATTTGACAAAATAATTATTTTCTGTTATTGTTGATAACAAATATCATTATCAGGAAAGTATATGTTTTTAAATGACGCCAGAGACATTTTCAGAAGCTACATAAAAGAAAAAGGTTTGCGCAATACCAGACAAAGAGACGAGATCCTCGATGCATTCTTTTCTGCGGAGAAACATATAACCGTCGATAATCTTTTCGCAGCTTTACGAACAAGAGACCCTGATATCGGCTACGCAACGGTCCACAGGAATTTGAGTTTGCTGTGTGAATGCGGCCTGGCCGAAGAAATAAAGATCGGCAAACAAAAAACCAGATATGAACTCAAGTTCGGACAAAAACACCACGACCATCTTATATGTTTAAAGTGCGGACAGTTCATCGAGGTCAATGACTATAAAATAGAAAAACTTCAGGACAAACTTGCAGAAGCAAACGATTTTATTCCTGTTCGGCATAAGCTGGAGATATACGGCATATGCAAGAAATGTCAGCACTGAAAAGGCGGTAATTACAAATGGCCCTGTTCAAGAAAAGTAAATCATGTCATGCGTCACAATCCGATTCGCCTTTATGTAAAAAGAAAGTGGCGTTGATAGGCAACCCCAATGTAGGGAAGAGTGTGCTCTTTAATGCCCTTACCGGCGCGTACGTAACGGTATCCAATTATCCCGGAACGTCAGTCGAGGTTTCAAGGGGAGCTGCGACAATCGAAGGACAGAATTTTGAGATCATCGATACACCGGGTATGTATTCTCTCCTTCCGATAACAGAGGAAGAACGCGTGGCAAGGGAGATACTTCTAAGGGAATCTCCTGACATGGTCATTCACGTACTCGATGCGCGGAACCTGGAGCGCATGCTGCCCATGACGCTCCAGCTGATCGAGGCCGGTCTGCCTGTCATACTGGTAGTCAATATCATGGATGAGGCAGAGCGTATGGGACTCAGTATCGACATATCGCTGCTTAAAAAAAGACTCGCGATTCCAGTGATACCCGCTGCAACAGTGAAGAAGCGGGGTCTCCGGGAAATAAGGGAAACCATCGTCCATTTCGTTCCTGAAAAACATGCCCATTTCAGTTACAACAAAAGGCTTGAAAACGACATCACTGAGATCGCCGCATTAATCAAAGGCTCTTACAGGCTTTCTGCCAATTCTCTTGCCCTTCTTCTGCTTCAAAGGGACGAAGAAATTGCCGGTCTGGTGAAAGAAACCGAAGGCCCCGGCTACCAGATATTGGAAGATAAGGTCAGGGAGAAGATATTTGAGCGCAGGACGTCCTTTCATCAGGATCTATCCATGGACAGGCGAAGGATCATAAAAAGTCTGATTAAGGACGTTTTCAGTGCGCCTGATATAAGGAAAATCACGCTGAACGAAAGAATATCCCGTTTGACGGTCAGGCCGCTTACCGGGATACCAATCCTTCTGCTGGTACTCTATTTTGGGCTCTATAAATTTGTCGGTGTTTTCGGCGCCGGCACTGTAGTGGACCTGGTGGAACAAAAATTTTTTGAGGGGTTTTTCAACCCATGGATCACAGGAGTAGTTAAGCATTTGATCCCGTGGGAGGTGATGCAGGAACTATTCGTCGGAGAATATGGCATTATTACATTGGGGATACGATATGCAATCGGCATCATACTCCCCATTGTATCTACGTTTTTCCTCTTCTTCTCCATACTGGAAGACAGCGGATATTTCCCCAGGCTGGCCCTGCTTGTAGACAGGCTGTTCAAACTGATAGGGCTGACCGGCCGTGCCGTAATACCGATGGTGCTCGGCTTCGGATGCGACACGATGGCTACCATGGTCACACGGACCCTTGAGACAGTGAGGGAAAGGGTACTGGCGACCCTTCTTCTTGCACTTGCCATTCCCTGCTCCGCACAGTTAGGGGTCATTCTCGCCCTTTTATCAAAAACAAGCGGTGCGCTGCTCGTCTGGGGAGCATTCATGCTGCTGATCTTTGTGCTGGTCGGGTACCTCGCTGCAAAGGTGCTGCCTGGTCAAACACCGGTGTTCTATATGGAGTTGCCGCCGATAAGGCTTCCGCAGTTGTCCAACATCCTGACAAAAACATATACCAGAATGCAGTGGTACTTTTTGGAGATACTTCCGCTGTTTATTCTAATATCCATACTTCTTTGGTTCGGGAAAATCACCCACCTTTTTGAAAAGGCGGTCGCATGCATGAGCCCTGTCATGGCATCCATCGGGCTTCCCAAAGAAACTGCGGTAGCGTTTATTTTCGGGTTTTTCAGACGGGATTACGGTGCAGCAGGGCTTTTCGATCTTCAGTCAAAAGGCTTGCTTAATCCGCGTCAGTTGACTGTGGCAGCAGTGACACTGACTATTTTCATTCCATGCGTAGCCCAGTTCCTCATTATGAAAAAGGAACGCGGCCTGAAAACGGCATTATTGATAGTAGCTTTTGTCAGCACAATGGCTTATGGAAGCGGTTATCTTCTCAACAAGTTCCTGTTTGTAACAGGGATACTGTAATGCGCTGCGGTTTTTGCGGTTACGAGTTTGAAGAGGAAGAAGGCATTAAAGGATGCAAAAACTGCCCGATGACTTCGGGATGCAAAATGGTAAAATGTCCGAGATGCAACTATGAAAACGCTCCGGAGCCTTCACTCGTCAAAGCGATAAAAAAGATTTTTAATAAAATTAAAAAGCGTAAGGAGGAAAGACATGAAACTTTCAGAAAAGGCTGAAGAGATACTGGAAGCGATGTGGACTGCCATTGAGGAAGAGGGCGCTGATTTTGCAGAGGTCGAAAAGATCGGCATTGATCCGGCAGACCACTCTTATAAGGAGCTTACAGGTCATACGCTCATTGAGATAAAGGAGGGCCACATTTATTTCCGTAAGGACGGCAAAGAAGAAGGGCGTAAAACGATACGGCGTCACCGTCTTGCAGAGCGTCTTATAATGGATGTGCTAAGTATACGTGGGGAAGAGGGAGACGAAAAAGCATGCGAGTTTGAACATCTGCTTAAGGAAGGCGTTGATACAAAGGTATGCGCCATGCTGAACCATCCTTCAACTTGTCCCCATGGGAAACCGATACCTCCGGGCGACTGCTGCTATGAGGCCAGAAAAACAGGCGACCTGGGGGTATTGCCGTTGACCGAATTCAAACCGAATGAGGAAGTGGAAATTGCATTTATTCAAACGGGAGACTCCAAAAAAATGCAGAAACTTATGGCAATGGGGGTCTTGCCGGGAAACCGCATCATTGTTTTACAGACCTTCCCTTCATATATATTCCGTATCGGTTATTCAGAATTCGCAATAGATTCTCAAATGGCGCGGGAAATATTTGCAAGGCGCACCTGACAGAAGAATTTTATGAAAAAAAAAGACAGTCCCCAAAAGCCGCGGGTGCCCTTTGAAGGAGTAAAGCAATTAAAGAGGCATCTTGTTGTTCCTGTAAAAAAACAGGAAAGGCTTGACAAAATCAGCCGGCGTGAATTGAAGAAGCCCTCTTGATGCTGTAGGTAAAATAAATTATCAGCCCCACCACAAGCCACACAACAAGTCTTATCCATGTATCCACGGGAAGTCCGGTCATCAGGTAAAAACATGAAAGAATTCCGAGAATCGGTGTTGCCAGACCACCGGGGGCTTTGAATATTCTTTGAATTTCAGGATGCGTAAAACGCAAAACCAGGACACCGGCGCAAACAATCACAAACGCCAGAAGAGTGCCGATGCTCACGAGTTCGCCCACAATACCGATGGGCAGGAGGGCAGCCAGAACAGCGGTGACGATTCCGGTCACAATAGTAATAATGTAAGGTGTTCTGAACACGGGATGAATTTTGGAAACAAAAGGAGGAAGCAGCTTGTCCCTGCCCATAGTGAAAAAAATTCTTGTCTGACCCAGAAGAAGCACCAGGATCACTGAAGTCAAACCGGCAATCGCGCCGATTTTTAACAAGGGGGAGAAGAATTGCAGTCCCATGGCATCGAGCGCAACCGCAAATGGCGCAGGACCGTTCAATGCAGAGTAAGGGACTACGCCTGTCAAAACAAGGGCAGCAGCCACATAAAGCAATGTGCAGATGAAAAGGCTGCCCAGAATGCCAAGCGGCATATCTTTTTGCGGTCTTTTTGCTTCCTGCGCAAGAGTAGATACGGCATCAAATCCTATATACGCAAAAAAGATGACCCCTGCACCCCTCACCACTCCGCTCCACCCGAAGACTCCGAACTCTCCCTTATTTGGCGGAACAAAAGGGTGCCAGAGCGCCGGTTTTACAAAGAAGACACCGACAGCAATGAACGCTAAAATTATGGCAACTTTAATAACTACGATAACTGCATTCAGCGCAGCCGATTCCTTTATGCCGATAACGAGAATAACGGTAATAAAAGCAACCACTGCAACTGCCGGGGCATTAAAAAGCGCCCCTGTAGAAACCCATGTGTGCTGCATAACATCATAATTGAAAGGCGGAGATGCAAGATAATCAGGAATAATAATACCCAGGTCCTTTAAAAAACTCACACAATATCCTGACCATCCGATGGCGACAGTTGTCGCGCCGAGAGTGTATTCCAATATAAGGTCCCAGCCGATTATCCAGGCTACAAACTGTCCCATTGTTGCATATGCATAAGTGTAGGCGCTTCCGGAAACCGGGATCATTGATGCAAATTCGGCATAGCAGAGCCCTGCAAAGGCACAGGCGATTCCGGAAATAACAAAAGATATGACAATCGCAGGTCCGGCAATCTGTGCCGCAGCATGTCCGGTCAGCACAAAAATACCGGCGCCTATAATAACGCCTATCCCCAGAAGCACCAGGCTGACAGGACCCAGCGATCTTCTGAGACCGTGCTTCTCCTCAAAAGCTTCTATAGTGAGGTCGGATAATTTCTTTTTTAAAAACAGCCTTCTCATATGCCCTGACTATTATACATAAAAACTGCTGGAATTCCACCATTCCCGTGTGCAATAAAAATACGTTGAGAAAATATACTTAGACCTATACAATAATAATGCTGGCTGTTGGATTTATGTTAGAATAATATACTAGGAGCATTGTGAGATTGAAAACATCCTTAAAACCGTTTGTCATAAAAGGTAAGGAAATAAGCGTACCCATTATTCAGGGTGGAATGGGTGTCGGCGTTTCGTTATTCCCGCTGGCGAGTGCAGTGGCCCGGCAGGGAGGTCTCGGAATTGTTTCGAGTGCCTGCCTGGACCGTTTAGTTTCAAAAAGGACCGGTAAGAAATTCAATACTTACGAGGCGGCTTACGAAGAGGTCTCTCTGTCAAAAGGTGCTGGAGGCTTTGCAGGCATAAATATAATGGGTGCTCTTGTACACGATTTTAATGATTCGGTCCGTGGAGCACTCGATGCCGGAGCAGACGCCATTATTTCCGGAGCCGGCCTGCCGTTGACGCTCCCGGCTATCCAACCTCCAAAAGATACCGCCCTTATACCGATTGTCTCCTCCACAAGGGCACTCGACATCATATGCAAGAAATGGGAGAAACTTCATTACAGGCCGGATGCAATCGTGCTGGAAGGGCCGCTTGCAGGCGGTCACCTGGGCTTTAAAATGGACCAGATATACCTTGACTCCAATACCCTCGAAAATCTGCTCCCTCCGATAAAGGAGATGGCCATAAAATACGGCGATTTCCCCGTAATAGTCGCAGGCGGAATTTATACTTATGAGGATATCGTAAAGTTCTTAAAGATGGGGGCCGACGGAGTTCAGATGGGCACACGCTTTCTGGCGACAACTGAATGCAGCGCTTCCGAGGCATATAAACAAGCAGTTATCAATGCCGTGGAGGAAGATATAATAGTCGCTCATGACCCGGGTTCACCCTGCGGTCTTCCCTTCAGGGTAATCAGGCAGTCCCCAATGTATGTATCGGCTCTTAAGAGGCTGAGACAACCGAAATGTGATAAGGGTTATGTACTGCTCAAGGACAGCGAGGGCCATTTCACTGTTTGCCCGGCAAAGAAAAGCAATGAGCACCATTTCTGCATCTGCAACGGTCTCCTGAGCTCTGCCGGCTACAATCCTGACAAAGAGGAGCCGCTTTACACTGTAGGGACCAATGCTGCCCGTATAGACCGGATAGTCTCAGTCGAAACACTTTTCGAAGAGCTGACCGGCCAAGACATAAGTAAAAAGTGAAAAGTTAAAAACTATCTTTTACTTCTTACTTTTTACTTTTTACTTGTTTTTTTATGCCGTAATCCCGCGATATCCGGTCAAGAAGACCGTTGATAAAAGATGCTGATTCAGCAGTGGAATATTTTTTTGCTATATCGAGGGCTTCGTTTATGGTGACCGCTCCTGGAATATCTTTCCGGAATAACAGTTCATAAGCGGCAGACCTGAGAATATTTCTATCAATGCTTGCAATCCGCGAGAGAGTCCATTTCTCGGCAATTCGCTGAATAACAGAGTCTATTTCTTCAAGGTGTTTAATAGTGCCTGTTATAATGTCCTCTGCAAATGACTTTACATCTTGCTCGGCGTCGCCGGCTTCGTTCCAGAAAGACTCTATTTGCATTTTGAGTTCTCCTGGTTTTGTGTAAAGCTCCGGAGCGCCGCCGGAACCGTCGAGGAAATCAATCCTGTATAAAAACTGTAAGGCATATTCTCTCGCTTTTCTTCTTTTCATATGTCAGATCAAAGTCTTTTGACCACCTGGGCCATTTCTATTGCTGTAACGGCAGCATCCCACCCTTTGTTGCCTGCCTTGGTGCCGGCGCGTTCAACCGCCTGTTCGATATTATCGGCGGTGATTATTCCGAAAGCAATGGGGACCCCTGTATCAAGAGAGGCGACCGCTATGCCTTTTGAAACCTCTGCAGCGACATAATCGAAGTGAGGTGTCGCGCCCCTGATAACCGTTCCAAGGCATATCAAAGCCTGGCAGTTTCCCTTCATTGCAAGCTTCTTCGCAATAAGGGGAATCTCTAAAGCTCCCGGCACTTTTACAACTTCAATATCGTCCTCTTTAGCGCCGTGTCTTAAAAGCGCATCAACGGCCCCTTCAAGGAGCCTGGACGTGATGAAATCATTAAACCTGCTGACAACGATACCGAATTTAAAACCCTTTGCCTGAAGTTCGCCTTCTATTATTTTCATTGTTCATCCTCCTGCAAATAAAAGTTAAAAGTGAAAAGTTAGAAGTAAAAAGTGAATAGCTAAAAAAATAAAGAAATCCTTCACTTCTGACTTTTTACTATATTATCACATTCAGGCAAATAACAAGTGAGAGTGTTTTACTTTTTACTTCTTGCTTCTCACTTTTTACTTTTTTTTTACGACGGGTAAAACAACTCAAACCTTCGCGTCCTGATATTTATCAGTATTCCTGCGGCAATAAAATTGCTGAGCAGCGCCGTGCCGCCGTAACTGACAAAGGGTAGAGGAACTCCGACAACCGGCATCAGACTGAGCGTCATGCCTATATTGACGCAAAAATAGACAAAGAACATAGCTGTTATGCCCACTGCCATTAGCCTCCCGAACTCATCTTTTGCGCGATATGCCGTATCGAGCCCGCGCAGGAAAAGCAATAAATAAATGCTCAAAAGAAAAAAACTTCCGACAAAACCGCTTTCTTCCGCATAGACGGCGAATATAAAATCAGTATGCTTCTCAGGCAAAAATCTAAGCGGCCCCTGTGTCCCCTTCAGATATCCCTTGCCGAGAACACCGCCTGATCCAATCGATATTTTTGACTGGTTGATATGATAACCGATGCCTGAGGGATCAACATCAGAGTCCATAAAAGCAACAAGGCGGTTCTTCTGGTAATCCTTGAGCCCTTCCCAAAATATGTGGCCCAGAAAAGGGACCGAGATAATCCCGATTATAATTACAACGGTTATGATTTTTTTGCTCACACCTTTGGAGATCGCCAGAACTATAAATAACGATACCATAAGAATAGCGGTCCCAAGGTCCGGCTGCTTTACGAGCAGCGCCAGCGGGAGCAGCGCAAACATGACAACACTCTTGGCCGACATCTTCTCCCTGACATCATTGTTGCCGGCACACAAGTATGCCGAAAGACCTATAATGAAAGAAATTCTAAAGAATTCCGAGGGCTGAAATGAAAAAAAGCCTATGCTCAGCCACCGTTGGGCCCCCATGCCGGACCTGCCGGCAACAAGAACGGCGACAAGCAGGAAAAGTCCGATTGCATAGAGCTGGTATGCATACCTGAACAACCACTTATAGTCAAAAAATACCACGGCAAATAACGCCGCGATACTTATTATAAGCCATATGATCTGTTTTGAGTAAAAATCCGGATGTCCGCTCATTCCTGCCGGCGGCCTCGTTGCACTGTAAATAGTTATGATCCCGATTAAGGAGAGACAGAGGATCAGGCCAAAGGTGATCCAGTCGAAATTCTTGCTTAAGCGACGGTCGATTTTTATGATCATTCCCGGTCCCCCGGAGTATTGTCCTTTTTATCCCCGGCGCCGGATTGCCGGCTGCCGGTTTTCTCCGGTTTCTTTTTTATTAGATATGCCTCGATGGCCTGCTTGGCAATAGGCGCTGCTGCAGAGCCGCCGTGCCCGCCGTGCTCCACAAAAACCGCGAGGGCGATTTGCGGTTTGTCGACAGGCGCAAATGCGACAAACCATGCGTGGTCCATAAATTTCTCACCCGACACCCCCCGCTTCTTTCCGACAACCTGTGCGGTACCGGTCTTGCCGCCGATTAAAACAGCCTGAGACTGTGCGGCATGCGCTGTGCCGTCAGGCTCATTCACCACCCCTGCCAGAGCCTCTTTTATAATTTGTATTGTTTCAGGTTTAATGCCAACCTGCCCGACAGCCTTGCTCCCTCCCTTTACCAGCGAGAGAGGATAAATAGTGCCCCCATTGGAAAGAGTAGCCATCATCCTGGCCATCTGAATCGGGGTCACCGAAACATACCCTTGCCCGATAGCTGCGTTATATGTTTCTCCAAGATACCAGGGAAGTCTCTTCGTCTGCCGTTTCCATTCAGTATTGGGGATAAGCCCGCGCCGCTCTTTTATCAGCAGATTGAGACCTGTATCCTTGCCAAGCCCGAGGGCCGTAGCATATTTATATATCTTGTCTATTCCGAGCCTCCTGCCCACCTCGTAAAAATAGACGTCGCAAGATTCGACAATAGCATGATGGAAATCGATAGGACCGTGTCCGCCCTTTTTCCAGCACCCAAAGGTCCATTTACCGTAACGTATTCCGCCTGTGCAACTGATTTTTTTGTCCAGATCGATGACGCCTTCTTCAAGTGCAGCAGTTGCCGTAATTATCTTAAAAGTCGAACCCGGAGGATACTGGCTTTGGAGTGCCCTGTTGAGCATTGGTTTTTTCTTGTCTTCCATAAGCGACAGCCAATCCTGGTATTGAATGCCTCTTGAGAACATGTTGGGATCAAACGAGGGGAGGCTTTCGAGCGCAAGTATTTCTCCCGTATCAGGCTTTATAGCCACTAACGCTCCCGCCTTGTCCTGAAACGCATCCTCAACAGCTTTCTGTATGTCGATGTCGATGCTGAGCGTAATGTCCTTGCCCTTTACCGACGGCCTTTGCTGGATAAGCCTCAATTCCCTGCCAAGGGCATCAACCTCAATGATCCTTTCTCCCGGCGTACCCCGCAATTGTTCATCAAAGACCTCCTCAACGCCCCACTGACCTATAAGGGCATCCGGAGGAAAATTCCTGAAGGCAGGATGTTCGAACTGTGCAGGAGTCATCTTGCCCAAATAACCTATAATATGTGCGCCTGTCTTCCCGAAAAGGTATTCCCTGCCCACATCTGTCTCGACAAAAAGCCCGGGGAAATCAGACTTCCCGGCTTCCACATGCGCTATCTCCTGAAAGCTCAGGCCCTGTTTGATCTTGATGGGGATGAAAGGGCTGTTGTCTTTCCTGTTCAATTTCTCCTCAATCTCGTTCTCCTGTATGCCCAGAAATCTTGCAAGAGCACTACGGTCCAGACTCTTGAGGTTTTCAGGGCTTATAGATACACTGAAAAAGGGAATATCTTTTACCAGTGAAGTCCCGTTCCGGTCAAAGATAATTCCTCTGGGAGCAGGAGTTTTCACAATCCTCAACCTGTTGCTCTCGGATAAAGCAAGGTACCTGTCACCTTCCATGACCTGAAGCTGCCAGAGCCTGAAACAGAAAAACAGGAAGACGGCGACAATAATATAAGAGCCCAGATGTATCTTACTCAGTTGCATAGAATGCGCACCGGATTATAAGACCAAATAGAATTACCACAATCTGGCACTTCCGATAACCTGCATGATTCAAGGCCGTAATAGCATGCCGAATGGCATGCTCATCAGGGACTGAACACATATGATCTGAAAAAATGCGGCGCCGGTGACATGAATTCCTGTAAACAGCATCCGCGAACCGATTATCACCATCCCGTCGAGGAGCGAAAAAGCAACAATGATGATTGCACCCCACAGTGGTGTCCACTTAAATACCATATCAGTAAAAACAACCGGCGTTATAAGACCCACCAACCCCTTGCTAAGAAGTCCGGGTCCGATTACAGAGCTGGATATAACATCTTCCGCAAGTCCTATAATCACACCGAATGCCACGGTCTCAAATACTGCTTTGTTTCCGGTATAATCAAAGTCGGAGTTGCGCCTATGGCTTTTCAACCCGAAATAGTAGACAAGAATAACCGGGAGATTGAAAAAATCCTTTATAAAAGAACTCTGCGTCTGCAGCAGAAAAACAAGAACGGCAAGGAGTATCCATTTTAAAGTTTTCATTGCTCTATCCGTTTAAGCACCATCACATCTTCTATCTTCTCGCTCGACTGAAAAGGCTGGACTTCTATGTACTGAAAAAATTCTATACCCTCTTTTTTCACTTTACTGACCACTCCGACCGGGAGGCCTTCCGGGAATATACCGTCAAACCCCGACGTTATCACCACTTCTCCCTTTTCCACGTTCTCTTCCGGAGGGATATATTTCAGGAGGCAGTAATCGTTACCTGTACCCGCCACAACCCCCTCGCGCCGGCTATTCTGCAGCCTGACCGCTACGGAAAAGTTCGAATCCTTCAAAAGCAATACATCCGAAAATGAATCCATTGCCGAATAGACCTTGCCTATAAGCCCCTTAGGTGTTATAACGGCCATGCCCTTTTCTATGCCGTCTTTTTTGCCCTTGTCCAATATGGCTATCTTCAGCAGCCTGTCCGACCCCCCCGCTATAACTCTGGCAACCGCAACATACCTCGGCTCCTGCTCTCTGAGCGACAGCAGCGCCTTGAGCCGGTCATTCTCCAGAAATATCTCCCG
>JBEKJD010000036.1:0-15228 GCA_050011415.1 Dissulfurispiraceae bacterium
TAGCGATGCTCATATTCCTGGCTTTCCTTGCAGTGCTCTGTTTTTTCGCAATTGAAAATAAGGACATGGTTTTTATCAAAGTGCCCTTCGGCGGAAGCCTTTATGAGATGCCGAAAATAGCTCTGATAGGGTTTTCAATAATTTCAGGGGCACTCGTGATACTGGTTGCCTTCTTTATACGCGATACCAAACGTGTGATCGATAATCTGCAGTCTCAGAAGCGGCATAAAAAAGAGGCCCGTATACAGACGCATTATTCCAGGGCCCTGAATGCCATATTGGGAGACAAGGAAGAAGATGCGAAAGAGGCGCTTGACGAGATACTGAAGGAGGACCCCGAACACACCGATACCCTTCTGAGGCTGGGAGATATTGCGCTGGGCAATGAAGACTTCAAAGCAGCCTTCGATTACTATAAAAAAGCGATGGACATAAATCCCTCGGACCTCCCGGCGCTTCTTTCAGTTGAAACTGTTGCGGAAAAAATGCAGCGGTTTGACGATGCAATGAAATATCTTGATGAGATACTGGATATTGACGCCGGGAACCTGACCGCTCTTTGCAGAAAGAGGGCAATACTTGAAATGCAGGAGAAATGGGACGAGCTTCTTCTGTTGCAAAAATCTGTTATCAGGCTCGAACAAAACGAGAAGGATAAAGAGACTGAAGAGCACAGGCTGCTGGGATATAAATATGAGTATGCGCGTGCAAGCCTTGAAAACGGTGAACTGGAGAAAGCCGAGAAAGCATTCAGGACCCTGATGAAGATGGATAGCGGCTTTCTTCCCGCTTATCTTGGGACTGCAGAGGTGATTATGACAAAAGGCGAAATTGAGGAAGCGATAAACTTCCTCGAAAAAGGGTTTGAGCAGTTGAACTCCGTCATACTGCTCGCGCGCCTTGAAGACCTGCTGATCAGTGTCGGCGAACCCGGCAGGCTTATCCGTTTTTATAAAAATGCCCTGGCCCGGAATCCCCAGGACAACGGTTTGAAGTTTATGCTCGGCAAGCTCTACTATAGACTGGAGATGGTGGATGACGCGCTTGAGATCCTGAATTCTATTGACACAAGCGCGTTTACCCCCCCTGAACTGTTCGGCTTGAGGGGTGAGTTGTATATGAAGAGAAAACAGATCTCAAATGCAATAGATGAATTCAGACGCGCTTGCGGTATACAGAGTGTTGTAAACGTGCCATACTGCTGCTCTCAGTGTGGTTTTAAATCCGCAGACTGGTCAGGCAGATGCCTATGCTGCAATGAGTGGAATACATATAAACTTGATCTATATGGCTCCTGCAAGACCTGAGGATATTGAAATACCAACGGAAGATCCTCAAAATTCCGCAGATGCAGGTAAAGATTTCCGATTGCGCTCCGGGGACGCGGCTGCGCACGAAAGTCCTCATGAACAGTTTCTGAAGAAGAGCCCGCGCAGGCTGAAGAAAGTCGTTCTCGATACCAGTCTGTTTGTAAACCCGGATGTCAGGGCATGTCTCGGCGATACTCCTGCAGAGGCCCTTGAAACTTTTCTTTTTCTTGCTTCGCAGATAGGGAGTCTTGAATTTTATATGCCTCCCTCTATTTTCGACGAACTCCTTCACTTTGTAGAAAGGGACAAAATCCCGGGAGAACTGCTTGTCATTCTTCATCAGAAGCCTCCCAAAAAGCACGAACTGAAATGCCCGGCGTTCCTCTTATACGAGCTTATTGAAGATATGCGGGAGCGGGTCAACAAAGGGTTGAGGCTTGCCGAAAAAGCTGTCAGAAGCGCTGAACATAAGAAACCTGATGAGATTGTGCAGGATTTGAGGAAGAAATACCGGGAGGCGCTGAGGGAAGGAATTATTGACAGCAAGGAGGATGTGGACCTTTTGCTCCTTGCTATGGAGCTTGACGCCCTCTTGATTACCGCTGATCAGGGGTTGATTAAATGGGCTGAAAAGCTGGGGGTAAAGTGGCTTTTCCCTGAAAGGTTCAAGGATTATCTTGTCGCAGCCGTAAAAAGAACAAAGCCGCTTTCAGAAAAGATAAAAAAAAGGACCTTAACTCAAAGTTAGATGGAGGGTTATCGAATATGCCACTGCCGGTAAAATTGTATACTCTCAGCACTTGCAGCCACTGCAATGCTGTAAAAAAGTTCCTGTCGGATTGTGAAGTAACTTATGAGTTTACAGATGTGGATTTGCTGTCCGGAGAGGAGCGGCATGCAATACTTGAGGACATAAAGAAAATAAACCCCATATGCAGTTTCCCCACCATAATAATCGGCGATAAAATCATCGTCGGATTCAGGGAAAATGACATCCGGGCGGCACTCGGATTATGAACAGCATCGAGCAACTGTATGAGATGCTGAAAAAGTCTCAGGAAGCCAGGGGCTATCAGTTCAACAGTGATAAAACCCTGGTCTTTGAGCTGCTGAAAGGACTTCTTCTTAACAAGGAGCGATATGGATACATGTCATGCCCTTGCAGGCTGGCTTCCGGAGATTATAAGCAGGACAGAGATATAATCTGTCCATGCACATACCGAGAGCCTGATTTGAAGGAATTCGGCAGTTGCTACTGCGGTCTCTATGTTTCAGAGGCTTGGTCCGTGGGGGAAACCGAACACGTCTATGTTCCGGAAAGGAGACCTCCGGAAAAGATGCATCAGTGATCTTCCTTTAAACCCCACTGAGATTCCTTTAGCCAATCCATAAGTTTAGCAATCGGAAGGGGTTTGCTCATATAATATCCCTGCCCCACATCGCATCCTACATATTTCAGCAAATCCCATGTCGTCTGGTTCTCCACACCCTCTGCCACGACCTTTAACCCCAGATTGTGTCCCAGCCCGACTATAGAGTGCACAATCTTTGCGTCGTTTGGATTATTATTCATGTTCAGCACAAAGGATTTATCTATTTTCAGTTCATCCACAGGCAGTTTCTGAAGATAGGACATGGATGAATAACCGGTGCCGAAATCGTCAATGCTGAGTCTTACCCCTATCGAATCAAGCCTTTTTATAGTGTCCAATGTTCTTTGTGGATCAGCCATTACAGCGCTTTCAGTGACCTCGATTATCATCTGTTCAGGGGGTACATTAAAGTCTTTTAACATCTGAAAAATATCTTCCGGCATTTGAGGGTCTTGCAGCATGCGGGCCGACAGATTTACCGACATATCCAGACTGATACCCATATTATTCAGTTGATAACATTGATCGAATGCTGTCCTGAGCGTCCACATTGTCATGGGTTTGATCAATGCTGTTCCTTCCAGAAGGGGTATGAATTCGTCGGGAGGAATGAATCCATGCCGTGGATGTTGCCATCGCAGCAGCGCTTCCATGCCGATAATACGTCTGGAGATGAAATCCACCTTGGGTTGATAGAAAAATACCAACTCTTCGTTCTCAATAGCGAGCCTTAACTCGCCCAATAAAGTAAGTTGACGAAGGGTGTGCTGATCGAGCTCCGGAGAATAAACAAAAAAGCCGTTCACCAGGCTCTTGGCTTTGTAAAGCGCCACATCCGCAAGCTTTATGAGCGTGTCGGCGTCTTCTCCATGGTCTGGAAAGAGCACGATCCCGAAACTTGCCTCGATCTGAACTGGATTGCCTTCAATTATGAATGGGGATTCCAGGGCCTTCGAAATCTTCTGTGTCACCTCTATGGCTTGCCGGACTCCGCCTGTTTCCGGAATAAGCAAAGCAAATTCGTCGCCTCCCATACGCACTACGGTTACGGATTCCTGAACAGAGTCTTTTAACAGGGGACCAACTTTTTTCAGTATGGTATCCCCGGTCGTATGCCCGAGCACTGCATTGACATCTTTAAAACGGTTCAAATCCATAATAATAAGCGCCAGGGACCTTTTCCCCTCTCGCGCAGTCGTAATCGCATCTCCGAGCCGATTTTGAAGAAAGCTTCTGTTCGGCAGACCGGTCAGATTATCATGGTAAGCCTGGTATTTGATCTGTTCTTCTCTTTTGGAAATTGCCGATGTCATATGGTTAAAAGCTGAAGCCAGGCTGCCGAGTTCGTCTTGCTGGGATAGGGACACTGTATGCCGGTAATCGCCTCCCTCTATAGCGTGGGCGGCTTCTGCAAGTATACGGACCGGCTTTGTGACCGTGCTTGCGATTAGAACTCCACCTGACAAAGATATAAACAATCCAATAATAAATAATATTATAAGCACATTGCGCAGACGATAAAACGGTTCAAGGGCCTGCTCCATGGGACGCTGTAAGATAACCATCACGGATGAATCATCCTTTTTGACCAAGTAGGAAGAGAGGCTTACGTATTTGCTGCCCTCCATGCTCATTAAGGCAATCCTGTCGGATTGCCATGCGGTAGAAGGCAAAAGGTCGATTAAAGATTTCCGCAAAGGAGCTGATAGAGTGGAAGCCGGAATTAATGTCTTTTGGCCCTGCCGCTCTCTCACAAAAGTAACATCCAGCCGGGTAAGTGTCCGCAGGTCTTTGGCCACTTCATCGTCGATACTGAACCCTATACATATCCATGCAACCGGCACAGGTGCGAACAATGGAACGACGACCATCTGGTATGGGTGCTCTCCTATGAATACGATGGAGGAAGCCTCGCCTTTCTGTTCAGCTGTCTTTATCAAATCCGGAAAGAGGAACTGCTGGGATCCTGCCTCAGGATGCGAGGTATCGGCAATGAGTTTGTGTTCAAGGGAAACCAGCATTATGACATCGGCTTTAATGCGTGCGCGATGATTATCCATGGCGGAGATTAACGTGGCCCTGTCACTGGTTGAAAAGGCCGTCTTAAAGGCAAAATCGCCGGACAAAAGCCGGGCCGCCTGGAAAAGATTATCGGTGCGGGTCTTTATAAGTCTGTCAAAGACCCTGCCGCCGACGAACAGTTCGTCTTTTATTTGCAGAAGAGCGCTCTGCGTATTCGCAGTATTGACTGAAAAAAAAGCAATTACCTGAACAAGGATAATTAATCCAAGAAAGAAAAAAAGCAGACGGCATTGAAAGGTGTGGAATCGTACCATCAATAGGAGCTTCCACTCCCTAACGGTGAGATGCGTCGCGGCCGCCAATCCGGCTTCAGCGTAATAACGAAATTAACGTGAGATTCTTTATCGGACAGGTTTACGCGTTTGCCCGTAGCCTCAGTCGGGTCTGTCAGGAGCGGATGCCATACCCGCACTTCATAAGGACCCTGGGGGAGCTCATGAATGGCAGCTGCGCCATCCTTTCCTGTTGTTGTGAAATAAGGGGTTTCAACTACGTAAATATAGGCAACCATCCAATCATGGATGTTGCATCCCAGTGTCACAACTCCGGGCTTGTCAAACACAACCGGAGACGAAGGAGTCCCTTTATAAAGAGGCAGTTCAAACCTTTTTGCAGGTGAAATAGAGTACACGTGATGCCGGATATTGTCTTTATTTGGGAAACGGACCGAAGTTCCCACCTGGACCGGCAGCACGTAAGGAACAAATTCCTTATTCACCTGGTCCATGACCGCATTCAAAGGCTGCTTCCCGGCGGAGAGGCCGCCGGTCACGGGATTGGCATAAATAACGGCATCTTTAACCGGTTTGCCGGCAGCATCCATAACTATACTGCTCAATGTTGCCGATAAGGCATAAAAAGGAAAAATAAGACAGCCCACGATGATGCAAAGACCCATGATGCGTCCGGATACCGTAAATAAGTTTTTCATTATATTTTCCCCTTATCAGGAATAATTTAAAAACTGTAATGGATCCCGGCCCTCAAGACTGTATCCGGATACCAACTGCCGGAGGTTGAGCGAGCGGAATTAAAATCGGCTGTAATACCCGCAGACCAATGGTCTGTCAGGGCCATATCCAACCCCATAAAAATGGTGTGCGTCGTAGCACGGACTTTGTATATTTCCATCGGTGTCTTAAATGTGTCATCAAGAAAAACCGGAGTTTTATACCAGGACGGGGAGTAATCTTTGGACTTGTAGTAATTGTTAGAGGGGTAGTAGTCCGTATCCGGGGAGTAATAGACGGCAACATCCCCCTTTTTTATGGAATAACCTAACAGCAGGTTGAGTGAACTGGTGACGGAAAGATCAGTTCTGACAGATACCTCATCGCTTAGCTGGTCAAATAATGAATTGTTCGCATGGAGGCTTTCGTGCTCATATCCAAGTTGCACATTGACCCTTTCATGAATCCTTTTCCCTGCCAGAAATCCCGTGATAAACGGAGCTCCGTTCCTGAGGTCTTCTCTATAGTCGAAATACTTGACCGAAGCATATCCTTTGAGCCATGGCGCATATGGGCCCAAGCCCAGTTTATATTTCAGGGAAGCAGTCATTCCGACATTAACATTATTCAGCGCCTGATATTTAGTGTATATGCCGGCCGCCGCATCGGCTGTCAATGAAAGTCCCAGCCGATCGCTGAGTTGAAGATATTGACCGAGCAAGGCATGGGGCACTAACGCGCTATCGCCTTTCCGATCGGATTTGTCATAAGCACGGCTCAGATTATTATCGTATACAATGTTGAAATCACCATCGGCGAACCATTCAGCATGGGCAATTCCAGTAACGCATAAAAAAAACATACCAACCAATAGAGCGGTTGCAGCCGTGCGGGTACTCAATTTGAGAGAGACTATAAAAGTTACTATTTTAGATAAAATAGCCACCTCAATTTACTGCTTGCAAGGGTTCTTACTATAATAGCCTACTCAGTCTTGCATATCTCATAATTTCAGGTCAATGTCCTTGCATTTATTTGCCTGTCAGAACACCGCAAGAACGGGCGCCGCAATTAAAAGATATTCCCCGCTCAGCAACTAATTATACTGCAAATTTCTGCTATCGTATAGAGGGGATTTCAGGAATCCAGCACGTCGACATCGCATTTCTCAAGGATGAACCGGGAGGTTAATCACTCCAAAACTTATTCTGATCTATAGAGAATCTTCTGAGCACTGCATCAATGACCCTTACGCTATGTTCTGTGCTGTCACCATGGCATTTGATGGGAATCTGTGGGCCTTTGTATTTGCTGCCTGTCAAGCCGGCCTTGAAGATAAGGACTCGTTCGCTGCCTTTACCTCTGTTTTTTACCTCGATAACGCCAAAGTCTTTAAGCCTTGAAATAAGCTCCCGGTGCTTCAGCGCGTGGGGTCGTATCTTAGGCAAAACAGAACTCTACCTCTTTGACAGGGGGAACGAACTCCTTGTTGTGGGGAATAAGCAGTCTGATGCTTCTTGAAGTGCACCGTTTGGCATGCCCAATCATGCTCCATATCTCGGAAGGCGCGGGCTTGAACATGTTCTCCATATTGTCGTTGTCGATTGCAAAGCGTACTTGGGTCTTTATGAGGTCGATAATATCATCCTCGACGGCCTTCACACTTTTTCCTGATGCCACAATGTCCATCTGAAGACAATGCGCTATCCACTCTTCGCCTTCCCTGTAAACAACGATGTTAAGCTTAATAGACGGGGACACCAGTTTCGCCTCCTGTTTCTTTTATTGTAGCCAAGGTGGTGAGAAAAATCAAAAAGAATGCCGAAGGCTGGACTCGAATCCGCATTCTGTACTGTGAATATGAGCTGTTCACAGTAGCGAGCAAATTATTTTCTTCTAATCCTGATCTTCCCGGGTTCAAGAATAATAAGATTTCCTTTAAAATCTTCTTCAGTTAGGGTATCAAAAGCATTTATTATTTGGTTGTTCAATTCAGAAGTAGATATTTCATTATCGTAATGTGCAACAACAATCCCTGGGTAGCTGCCAACAGGAAAGTGTAAAATATTTCCAAAACCGATGTCCCCAGTTAAAATAACAGCTTTCTGGTCTTGAGCAAATTTAAACACCTCATCGTCGCGTTTCCCCTTTAACCCGCAATCACGCACGTCTAAAACCTCATAACCTTTTTCTTTTAAAACTTTAGCTGTAGATCGTGGCAAATCCTCATCAATTACGAACTTGATCATCTATGCAATAGCCCTGACTTCTTCATCGGATAAATGTTTTGCGGCATAATCCAGTGCAGCTAAAATATCTTCTTTGGTCAAGTCATACTCGACCATAACTTCTTCATAAGTCATGCCTCCAGCCAATTTGCCGATGATCAAATCAATCGGGACGCGAGTACCTTTTATGACAGGTTTGCCAAAGCGGACTTTTTCGTCAGCCGTAATCCTGTGAGCAATTTCCATAAATATTCACCTCCTGCTGAATTATAGCAGATTGGCAGTGCAGTTAGCGCTCGATAAATGTCGAAAAGTTGAAGACAATATCTGTATTTGCCGATTAACAGTTATTAATCGGCATCATTCGACAATCGCCGGTCAAGCCGTCGATAGTCTGCAATTACGGCACGGGATTTAGCTTCGTCAAAAATTACCTTGACTGTCCGGCTAATATGCTATAAAGTGATTTATCCTTCTTAGGGGGGTAGCTTATGAGGCATTATTTCATTGTTCCATTAATGGCCGTCTTGCTTTGTGTTGTTTCTCCTGCCTTTGCCGAGACCGTCACCTTTACCAAGGAATACACCTATCAGGCAAGCGATTTCGACAGCAGGAACTCAAGCCGTACCCTTGCCCTTGAAGCGGTAAAGAGGCTATTGCTTGAAGAACTGGGGACTTATCTTGTAGGTGAGACCGAAGTTAAAGATATGAAGCTCACCAAAGACCAGGTGACGACCTACTCGGCGGGCATCGTGGGTGCCGAGATAATAGACGAGAAATGGGACGGCAAGTCATACTGGCTTAAAGCTAAGGTGTCGGCAGACCCGAAAGATGTGGAAAAAGCCCTGAGGAAGCTTGTTGAGGATAAGTCCAAGACACAGGAACTTGAAGATACGAGAAAGAAGGCTGAGGAGCTCACCAAAGAGAATGAGAGGCTCAGGAGCGAGCTTGAAACAGGGGCAAAAGCTAAAAAGCCTGATAAGGAAGCTGAGGCAAAAAATGTAGAGGCATATGAAAAGACAATTACTGGGCTTAATGCGGTTGACTGGATTGAAAAGGGACATGAAGCTTTTATGGCAGGACTATATATGGAAGCATTGGACGCCTTCACCAAAGCAATAGAACTCAACCCTGATGACCCTGTGGCTTATTATAATCTTGGAACTGCTTACGGCAAGACAGGCAACCACCAGCAGGCTATTCACAATTATTCTAAAGCCATAGAACTCAAACCCGATGATGCGGAGGCTTATAATAATCGGGGGAATGCTTATGGCGCCTTAGCCAACTATCAACAGGCTATTAAAGATTTCTCCAAAGCCATAGAACTCGAACCTTATTTTCCAGACACCTATTTTGGTCGGGGAGTTGCTTATATAAACCTAAACAACTATCCACAAGCTATTAAAGATTACGACAAAGCCATAGAACTCAAGCCCGATGATGCAGATGCTTACTATAATAGGGGAAATGCTTATAACCACTTGGGCAATCATCAGCAGGCTATTAAAGATTACGACAAAGCCATAGAACTTAACCCTGATGATGCAAAGTATTATAATAATCGGGGAACTGCTTATGGGATGTTAGGCAATAACAAACAAGCTATTAAAGATTTCTCCAAAGATATAGAACTCCAACCCGATGATGCAGGGTCTTATTTAAATAGGGGAATTGCTTATGAACACTTGGGCAACTATCAGCAGGCTATTAAAGATTACAAGATTTCTGCTCGATTGGGAGGCAAGGACGCTCAGGAGTTGCTAATCAAAAAAGGAGTTCAATGGTAAGACAGCAGGGTGGGTTAGATGTTGAGTATATCTAAGAAGGTTTAAACATTTCACCGCATACGAGAAGGGAGGCTATAAAAAATATATGTCAAACTTAAGGAAATCATATGCCAACCTTTATTGGAATTGACCTCGCATGGCAGCCCGATAGGAACCACAGCGGGTGCGTAGTGTTACATGGCAACCAAGAGGAGATAGCTGTTCAGAATAATCCATCATGGATCGTAAGTCTAAACGAGGTCGCGACATTCATTGAACAACATGCTGAGAACGATACTGTGGTAGCGATTGATGCTCCGCTTATCATTCAGAATAAATTTGGGCAGAGGCCATGTGAAACAGAGATTAGTCGACGGTTTTGGGCAGCCCACGCAAGTGCCCACTCGTCAAACTTGACACTGTATCCGAGTGCAGGCGGCGTCCGCCTCGCCAGACATCTTGAAAGTCATGGCTTTCGACACTGCCCACGGCCTCATGAACCTGAACGCCACTTAAGCGGCAAATGGTTTTTCGAGGTGTATCCGCATTCCGCCCATGTTATCCTGTTCAATCGCTCTCGGATTATCAAGTACAAGAAGGGCACGGTAGCTTCCCGTAGAACGGGCCTTCATGAGTTTCGCGGCTGTCTTCGCAATTTATCAGGGCCGCGGCTCAAAACCGATTCGATGTTGCAGTTCTTGGAGTGTCCCAGGGACTTGGATAATCTGAGGGGATTAGACCTGAAACACTATGAGGACATACTTGATGCGACATTGTGTGCGTACTTGGCAGCCTATTTTTGGGCGTGGGGTTACGACCGAAACGAGCCGTTTGGCACCTATGAAACAGGCTATATTATTAACCCAAAAAAAATCCACTGACCCCCGTTAACAATTTAGTGACCTATTGTACATTCCGGGGCAGACTTCCGACGAGCAGTCATCTATCCGACAATGCCCAAGTGAGACCTGGATAGTCTTTTGTCAGTGGTGCAGACTACTGACAGTTTACTGACAAAGAATTTAGGGTATTCTGGGGTTTTTCCGAACAATAACTTATTGAAATACCGAGAAAAAGAAAAATGCCGAAGGCGGGACTCGAACCCGCACAGCCTTGCGACCACTAGACCCTGAACCTAGCGCGTCTGCCAGTTCCGCCACTTCGGCAAAAAATGCGTACAGCGTGCCTTATTATAGCAGGAGTAACGCGGTGCGCACAACGCTGAACACTGCAACGTCTTCTGGATTGTATTGAAAGCAGGATTAATAAGTTGTCATCCCCGAGTTCTTTTATCGGGGATCCAGGGAGCAAGGTAAAATCTAACCACTCTGGATTCCCGCTAACAGACTGCCGACAGTACCAGAAGTAGGTGCCTTAGGCAGGTGCCTTAAGCACGGGAATGACGGATAAACAGCACTTTTGTAAGAGGCTCATATGTTAAAATAAAAATCGATTGAAACTATTATTAAAAGAGTGAGGGAAAGGGAGTTATGGAAACACCTGCAGCGGCGTCTAATTTCATTCGCAGCATTGTAGCTGAAGATATGAAGACTGGAAAGTTTGGGGGACGGCTTATGACGCGTTTTCCGCCCGAGCCTAACGGATACCTGCATATAGGACATGCCAAATCAATCTGCCTTAATTTCGGTCTCGCCCAGGAGTTTGGCGGCGTCTGCAATTTTCGTTTCGACGATACCAACCCGAGTAAGGAAGAAGTGGAGTATGTTGAATCGATTGAGGCGGATGTCCGCTGGCTCGGGTTTGACTGGGGGGACCGTCTTTATTATGCGTCCGACTATTTCGACAAGCTCTATGAGTATGCGGTACAGCTTATCAGGCAGGCCCAGGCGTACGTTTGCGACTTGAGCGCCGAGCAGATAAGGGAATTTCGCGGCACCCTGACCTCGCCCGGCAAGGATAGCCCATACCGCAATCGCTCAACAGAGGAAAACCTGGATCTTTTTGAGCGTATGAGGGCAGGTGTATTCGAGGATGGTTCCAGGGTATTGAGGGCCAGGATCGATATGGCATCAGGCAATATCAATATGAGAGACCCTGTAATGTACCGGATAAAAAAGGAGTCGCATCACCGGACAGGCGATGCGTGGTGCATTTATCCCATGTACGACTTTGCACACGGTCTTTCAGATTCCATTGAGGGGATAACCCACTCTATCTGTACTATGGAGTATGAGGACCACCGCCCGCTGTATGACTGGTTTATTGATGAATTAAAAATTTATCATCCGCAGCAGATTGAGTTTGCCCGCCTCAATTTGAGCCATACAGTATTGAGCAAAAGAAAGCTGCTGAAGCTGGTAAATGAAAAATATGTGAGCGGTTGGGATGATCCCCGTATGCCCACGCTCGCGGGCATACGGAGGCGCGGCTATACACCGGAGGCGATGAGGAATTTTTGCGAACGAATCGGGGTGGGCAAAAAAGAGAGCACAGTCGATATGGCGCTGCTCGAATATTGCATACGGGAGGACCTGAACAAACTGGCGCCACGCGTTATGGCAGTACTGCGTCCGCTCAAAGTGGTCATCGACAATTATCCCGAAGGCCATGTGGAGTATCTCGATGCAGTGAACAACCCTGAAGACCATTCTGCCGGTACACGGAAAATCCCTTTTGCCCGCGTGCTCTATATAGAGCGTGATGATTTTATGGAGGACCCGCCCAAACAGTTCTTCCGTCTTGCGCCTGGCCGTGAAGTGCGGTTGCGGTATGCATATTTTATAACATGCACAGGAATTGTTAAAGACCCGCTGACAGGCGACGTGTCCGAGGTCCATTGCACGTACGATCCTGCCACGCGCGGTGGTGACGCCCCTGACAGACGTAAAGTCAAGTCAACGCTGCACTGGGTTTCTGCCGAACACTCGCTTGAAGCCGAGGTGCGCCTGTACGATACACTCTTCACAAAAGAAAACCCTAATGACGTTGAAGAGGGCAAAGAATTCACGCTTTACCTGAATCCCAAGTCGTTGGAGGCGCTTCCGTCATGCCGGGTTGAACCGGGCTTGGCAGGTGCAGCGCCGGGAAGCAGGTACCAGTTTGAGAGAATGGGTTATTTTTGCGTTGATGCCGTGGATTCCAGGCCTGAAAAGCTGGTGTTTAACCGTACCGTTACCCTGAAGGATGAATGGGCGAAGATACAAAAAACAGGTAATAGGTGATAGGCTATAGGTGATAGAAAAAAAATCCATGACCCATAACTTATTACCTATAAACTGTTATCTATTACCTTATTTAATCTCTTTAACACTTTTTCTTTTCCGGCGATTTCCATAACCTCAAATATGCCGGGACTTGCAGTGGTCCCGGTTATCGCTACGCGTGCAGGCTGGGCAATGTCTCCGAGTTTCAACTTATGTCTCTCTGCCAGCAATATGAACGCTTTTTCAATTTCCGCTGCTGTAAAGTCCGACATATCGGAAAGCAACGCTTTCAGTTCGGAAAGAGAGCGTAAATGTTCAGGTTTCAGGAATTTGTCTCCGGCTTTGGGGTCGATTTCAACATATTCAAGTATGTAATAACGCAATGAATGGGCCAGCTCCACCAGTGTGCGGGCCCTTTCTTTCAGAGAAATAATGGCCTTCGCCAGCCACTGCATATCAAGCTGCCGGTCTTCTGCGATGGTCCCTTCCCGCACCAGAAACGGGATTACTGCCTCTGCAAGGGCTTCCGGTAACGACCCGTTGATATACTGGCTATTGAGCCAGAGCAGTTTTTCAGGATTGAAGACCGCAGCAGATTTTCCCACGCTCTCAAGCGAAAAGCATGCGATCAAATCTTCCCTTGTAAACACCTCCTGGTCGCCATGGGCCCATCCGAGCCTTACAAGGTAATTGACTAATGCATCCGGCAGATAGCCCATGTCCTGATAGGCCATCACTGATGTCGCGCCGTGACGCTTGCTCAATCTCGCCTTGTCTGCGCCGAGGATCATGGGCAAGTGGGCAAATTGCGGAATGTCCCATCCAAAGGCTTTGTATATGTGTATCTGCTTCGGGGTATTGTTCACGTGGTCATCGCCCCTGATAACGTGAGTTATCCTCATATCTATGTCATCGACAACCACCACAAAATTATAGGTAGGGGTCCCATCTGAGCGCAGAATGACCATATCTTCAAGTATGCTGTTCTCAAATTCAATAGTCCCTTTTATCAAATCATTCACTGTTGTCCGCCCCTCTTGAGGCATCAAGAACCGTACGGCTGCAGCCCTGCCTTGGACCGGCTCCTTAAGATGGCGGCATCTGCCGTCGTACCCGGGAGTCCTGCCCTGTGCAAGTGCATCTTTTCTCCTCTGCTCCAGTTCTTCGGGAGTGCAGTAGCAATAATATGCCTGGCCCGATTGCAGCAGTTTGTCCACATAACTCCGGTATATATCGAATCTGGCTGTTTGGCGGTATGGTCCCTCATCCCAGTCGAGACCCATCCACTCCATCCCCTTTATGATGGCCTCGATATACTCATCAGTGGAGCGGCTTGTGTCGGTGTCCTCGATCCTCAGGACAAATGTGCCTTTGTGGCGCCTGGCAAACAGCCAGTTAAAGAGGGCCGTCCTCGCACCGCCGATGTGCAGATGCCCTGTCGGACTCGGTGCAAACCGGACTCTTACCGCAGTATTCATTCCAACCTCCCGAAGGTGATTAAACTCAGATTTTTAATAATACTTTATGCACTGCAGATGATTCAAGTTCCTGTTGACAAAGCTTGGCGCATGATGTATTCTAATTGCAGGAGTTCGCCTGTTCAAGCTTCGCGCGACGAGAAATCACTGGGGAAATTTGAGTATTAGAATCCTTAAAGTAATCTGATGTCAGCCAACCTGAATGTGGGTTAATCTATAAATTAAGATAGTAACCGGGAACATATCAAATAAAGATGAATCTTCTGCTTCGAGTAGAGTCTTTTGAGCTTTTAAGATTTTTATCATGACAACCCAGAGAGGTAATAAAAAGATGGAAAACTATATTGCGATTTCAGAATTAAAAGAAAAAACCATTGATGAGCTTGCGGGTCTTGCCAAAGACCTGAATGTAGAGGGCGCTTCAGGATTGAGAAAGCAGGAGATGATTTTCGCTATTCTGCAGGCCCAGGCTGAAAAGGCAGGAAGCGTTTACGGTTCAGGAGTGCTGGAGATTCTTCCCGACGGCTTCGGCTTTCTTCGTTCTCCGGATTACAGCTATTTGCCGAGTCCGGACGATATATATGTATCGCCATCGCAGATCCGGCGGTTCAGTTTGCGCACCGGAGATTATGTATCAGGCCAGATCAGGCCGCCAAAGGACAACGAGAGGTATTTCGCCCTTTTAAAGGTGGAGAACATCAATAATGAATCGCTCGAACGGAATGTGAGCCGTCCGCTTTTCGATAATCTCACTCCGTATTATCCTACTGAGAAAGTAACCCTTGAGTATGACAATGACTTCTCCATGAGGGTGATGGACTTGACCGCACCCATAGGAAAGGGACAGCGGGGCCTGATTGTTGCGGCGCCGAGG
>JBEKJD010000037.1:0-15221 GCA_050011415.1 Dissulfurispiraceae bacterium
ATAAGCGTGTCGATCATCTCAGCGTTCCCCAGGCGCTGTCCCCACCGCGCTGACTTCACCACGTAGGGAGCGCTGGTCATATGTTCCATTCCACCGGCAACCACTATATTCCCATCTCCGGAAGCAATGGACTGGCCGGCAATGACAACCGACTTCAATCCGGAGCCGCAGACCTTGTTCACCGTAAAGGCTGGGATATTCTCCGGAAGACCTGCACGGATGGCAGCCTGTCTGGCAGGATTCTGTCCCAATCCGGCCTGGAGAACATTGCCCATAATAACTTCATCAATTTCCTTGCAGTTTATTGAAGTTCTTTTTATGACTTCCCTGATCACCTCGCATCCAAGGTCAATCGCGTTCAACGAGGCCAGGGAGCCATTGAATCTGCCTATGGCTGTTCTCACGCCGCCTGCTATATATGCTTCCATGGTTTTCCTCCTTTAAAGACAGGTCATAGGTCATGGGTTATTGGTTTTCGGACATTTAATAAACTTATAGTCGCTTACCTATCACCTATTACCTATCACCCATAGCCTGTTTTTAAATTCTCATGCCGCCGTCTACTTCTATTATCCTTCCGGTAAAGAAATCATTTTTTGCTATAAACTGGACGGCCTGAGATATTTCTTCCATAGCGCCCAATCTTCCCGCAGGAATATTCTGAATCAGTTTTTCGAGGACATCGGGTCTGATCTTTGACACCATCTCGGTATTGATATAGCCCGGCGCTACTGCGCCCACCCTTATGCCGTATCTTGAAAGCTCCTTGGCCCAGGTTACAGTCAGCGAGTCCACAGCGGATTTTGCGGCCGAATAATTGGTCTGGCCAAGGTTTCCTGCGCGGCTGATGGATGAGATGTTGATAATCACACCCTTGACCTTGTGTTTCACCATATGGAACGCCGCTTCCCTCGCACACAAAAATACCCAGGTGAGGTTCACGTTCAGTACCCTTTCCCAGTTTGAAAAGGGGAACTTGGTGATCTCATCACCCTTCTGTTTGATAAAAAGGGCATCAGCGGTTATCCCGGCATTATTGATCAATATATCCGGCGCTCCATTTTCAGAGGTGTAGTTTTCGAAGAACGCTTCTACGCTTTTCTCGCTGCTCACATCCACCACCTGCCCTGGAATTCCGGTCTCATTATTAAGAGCATCGAGGCCCTCCTGAGCCACGTCCACCACATAGGGTTTAGCTCCGAGGTCCTTTAAATCCATAGCAAACCTCTTTCCCATTCCTCTTGCGCCGCCTGTTATAACAACATTCCTGCCTGAAAGTTCCATTATGAAATCTCCTTAATATTGCGTCGATTCATTATACTAATTATTCATTACTTTGTTTTTTTCTTTTTCGGTATAACTTTATTATTTATCCGTGCGCTCTGCGGTTTTATTCTCCGATCTTTTTCCTCCTGGTTCGCGTGCCTGGCCCCGCTTTTTTTAACCACGGGTTTTGCTTTTAACGGACCTTCGCCATCTCGTTCATGCAGCCATGCAGCTATGGCCGGAGAAAGTTCTTTCTGGGACTTCGACCCTACAAAAACCCCGATATGTCCACCCTTGAACTCATAGAGCGTCTTGTCAGCGGTGCCGACAAGGTCATTGAGCGGCTTTGTTGCCGCAGGAGGCACCAGGTGGTCTGCAGAGGCGTAAATATTGAGCAAAGGCATGGTGATGTCTTTGAGATCCACAAGCTTGTCGCCGACCTTCAACTCACCTTTTACGAGCTTGTTTCCCTGGTAACAGTCCTTTATGAACTGCCTCAGGCATTCTCCTGCCTGGCCCGGACTGTCGAAGATCCATTTCTCCATCCTGAGAAAATTGAGGAGTTTTTCCCTGTCTCCCATTATATCAAGCATGTCAACGTATTTCCTGACATTCAGGCTGATAGGCATAAGCATGAGAAATCCGGAATTCAGGAAATCACCCGGGATGATCCGGTAGGCGTCCACCAGCGCATCAACGTTCATGTGCTTGGCCCACCGGAAGAGAAGCCCGTCATTGGTCGCAAAATCAAAAGGCGCTACCAGGGTAATGAGATTCTTCACCTTTTCAGGATAAAGGGCTGAGTAAATCCCTGAGAAGGTCCCGCCCTGGCAGATGCCCATGATATTAATTTTTTCTTTTTTTGAGGCCTGCCTTATAAAATCAACGCAGTTGTTAAGATATCCATTGATATAGTCATCCATGGTCATATACATATCGGCCTTTGTGGGATATCCCCAATCGATAATATACAGGTCCAGCCCATGCTGCAGCAGATTTCTCACAATGCTCCTGTCCGGCTGAAGGTCGAGCATGTACTGCCGGTTGACCATGGCGTAAACAATCAGGACCGGCACGCGGCAAGTTACCTTCCCTTCAGGCTTGTAGTGATACAGTTTAAGTTTGTCCTCTTCATACACAAGTTCTTTTGGAGCTGTTCCTACGTCTATCTCATCTATCCCGGAAAGAGTTTCTGCGCCTTTGATGAGTTTCATGCTCAGCTCGCTTAGTTCCCTGACCATATGCTTCATGGCGAAGGTGTCATACGGTGAATTCATGCACTCACCTCCTTCAACTGCTTTTCAAGGCCATTCACTTTTTTCTTCAATTCGTAGATTGTTTTATAGAGATCATCCATTTCCGAACGGAGAGCGATTGGGAAGTCGTAGAGATGGAGTTCCATCAATTTAAAAAAGTGCTTACGGGCATTAACAGAGGCCTCGAGCACTTCACCCTGCATTTTTGAAAAATCCTCAGTCTGAAAGAGGGCATGGTAGGTCCTTTCGCTCACATCAACCCAGAGATCGAAGAATTCGTCGAATCCCTTGATCTCTTCACCCCTGCTGATTTTTTCAGCAACGGTGGCGATCACTTTTTCAAATGCCGCCAGGCCGGTGACGTACATCATGTGCTGGTATTCCGTGCTCTTAGCAAGATAGACTGAGAGGTCATCGAGGCTTCTCATAAGCAGTTCGATTTTCTCCCTGTCCTTCCCTACTGCAGGCACATGAAAAATCCTGCCGACGGTGCCGTCAAAAGCATTAAACATATTATGGAAGATCGACATGAAAGATTCGGGGTGGCCTTCCAAAAACTGGGGAAAGGTTTTGAGACTTTTTCTGGAGGCCTCCACCCAGGGGTTCATGAACGACCCGGCAGAACAGGCAAAGGTATCGATGAACTTCTTGACCTGAGCAGATACCTGCGAAATTGCGTCGGGATCAAAACCGAAGACCTGGTCCAGGATTTTCTTATATTCAGCCGGGTTTGACAGATCCTTATAGGTATAAGGGTTCATACCCTTTTCCTGGATTGCTTTGAAGAGGGGCAGCCATATTTCAAAGAGTTTCGTGTAGGAGTTGGAACCGCCCAGGGCTTTGGACAGGGTCTCCTTCAGGAGGCCCATATCCGTAGTGTCCATCTCCCGAAGGGAATTCAGTACCGCAGTGGTCCAGGAGGTATAAACATGGAGGAAATCGTTTTCGCCAGGCTTATTTACACCGAGACCACAGAACGCGTGCTGGAAATTCTTTGTCGATTCCGCCAGATTCTCAATAATTAGTTCCTGAGATTTAAGCCACGCGTCAAAAAAATTGTTATTGCTTTCCATAAAATGACTCCTTGCTATCTGTCATCGGACTTATTTCTTGTCGGCTTGTTTGAAAAACTCCGAAAAGTTCTTCACCATCTCTGTGCTCATCGACATCTGATTTTCGATGGTATTCTTCCATGTCTCCTGTACCTTTTCAGCCTCTACAGTAAAGACTTTCGAGGAATTCAGCATTGTGGTCAACCATGAATTATAAAGGCTTAGAATCTCCTTTCCCGGACCTTCCTGAGAACCGCCCAAATTGGTAAAAGACTCCTGCAGCTTTTTTATTGACGCAGTCCAGTTCTCCATAAATTCCTTCTGGGATTTCACCCAGTTCTCCATAAACTCCTTCTGGGATTTCACCCATGAGTCTACAAATTCATTTAACTGTTCCATTCTGTCCTCCTGACGATTTTAAATAATAGAATCAGCAAAATGCTGATAAAAAAACCGGATAACGGTACACCTCAGTCGTGCGCCTCGCTGGCACGGCGCATCGACTCTCTCGATGCGACACCGTATTTATCAACTGAAGTACTATGGCGCGCCGACTTTCAGCAGCCTGAATAGTTCAAAGAAGTTCTTTGAAAACTCCTTGTTCATATCGAGCTGTTTATCGATGCTCTTATGCCAGATATCCTGGATCTTTTCTCCCCCTTCGCTGAATAAGTTGAACTGGAGTTCCTTAATAGTATCTCTGAGAAACTTATTTTCCGCTGCCATGCTTTTATTCTCACTGACGATCTTATCGTATCTTGCTCTTGGTACAAAGCCCAGGATAATGTAAAAGTCGACAATCTGTTCGTACATATCGCCGGCATTCGGGAAAAGGTTGTTTTTTTCTGCATAAGAACCCCAGAACTTCTGCGTGGCCTCTATGCCTTCCTGCTGCATTTTCAGGAAAAACTCGAAAAAACCTATCTTGAACAGCGGATTGGTAAAAAGATCCATCATTTTCTTTGTCATATATTCGTCCAGCATAAGTCTAACCTCCAGCACAATGGTGAAATAACTTATCCACCCTTACAGTGTTTTTTAATCTTCTTTGCCTTTACTGGTTTCTTCTCCGGAACTGTTTCCTTTTTCCGCGTTTTCTTCCGGACTTTTTTCAGGTGTCGATCCCGAGGCCCATGGATTCACCATCAACTTCGAGAACATATCGTAATAACCGGATGAGCCGAACTGCTTGAGCCAGGGGCCGAGCAAGCCGAAATAATTTTTCAGGTCCCATCCTGATTTAACCAGGAAAGGCAACGCCCTGTTAAGGTCCCGTATATAAGATCTTATCACATAAGCTACATTGATATCGGGATCGCCGAATTCACTCAGGTATTCCTTCAGCTTCTCGTATTCATCTTCATCCAGTCTCAAAGTAATCGGTTTTAGTGACATAGCACCTCCATTTTATTTGTTGTACAATGTGATGCTATTAGTAAGACATAAGTATTTTGTTCTGTCAATAGAGATATATCCTGGAGTTACCCCGGAAAATCGGGGTCTTCCGCATTTTGAGGAGCAGCATGTTAAATAGAGCATTATCATTAAATTATGTTGTTCGTATTTCTAACGGAACTTTGTTTGTGTAATGGGGACCTCTTGTCCCCATTACACAATTCTGAAACGTGCCTTAATTATGGGACGAGAAGTTCTTCAACTTTCTTGTACCCATCTTCCATGACCTTTTTGTATTCATCCCAGCCCTTTTTCCCCTCTTCGACCCATTCACCCACAATCTTCTCAGCATCGGTCTGTATCTGCTTGTTAGTTTTGATCATGTCTTTGATTATCTTGTCATTGAACTCCTGGACCTTCGTTATATTGTCGAAAGTCGTATCCAGAGAAAACTTGATCATCTTCAAGATATTTTCGTTCATATTCTGAGTGTCAAAATTTGCAAAACCTTTTTTTGTTTCCATTATTCTTTCTCCTTTTTTTGTTATATTTTCTGTTTCTACTTTGTTAGAGGCTACAGCCTCTGCCGGCCCTGATATGGATTCTTTGTTCGTTAACCCCACCTTCTTCGTTGATAGTACTGCGGTTTTTCCCTGCTGCACTTGCTTCATCGACACCTCCTTTCTATGGCGAACTCCTGGAATAGCCAGTAGCTCACATGTTTGCCAATTACATTAGTCATTCAATATATCTATAATAGTATTACTTGAGTGTAATGTCAAGTTAATAAATAGTTACGTTAATATTACAAAAATATTACTATAGTATTAGAAACTGCGGGGTGTTCTCGAAAGTCGAAGACTTTTGGGGCAGAGCAGCGCTCGAATGAAACCGTATTTATGAATTGAAATACTAAGTGAGGTGAGCAGTATCGTTGCAGCCGAAGACAGCGTAATCAGGCCACTTTCTCGATAATATTACCTTTTTCATCGAATTTGCAGGCGAGTACAAAAGGGTCGTGGTAGAAAGTGAACCATGCATCTTCTTCAATGTACTTTTTCTCTAATTGCTCCTTCTGTTTTATGGATTCGAGGGGAAAATTATCGTATGCCATGACCCAGAGGGGATTGAAGTGGGCGTGAGTGGGAAGAAGGTCTCCCAAATGCACTGCCAATTGGCTGCCGGATTCCATCCTCACGATCTGGTGTCCCCTGTTGTGGCCGCCAGTGTGAATGGCTCTCACTCCCCTCACAATTTCAGCCTCACCCTCAATCAACTCAAGGTTTCTGCTTCCCTTCAGCAGTTCGGAGTTTATGGGCCAATATGTATTGACAGACCTTATGTTTGGATCCAATACATCTTCCCATTCACTTTTCTGAATCACATGTTTTGCAGAGGGAAATGTGAGGGCTGATTGCCCTTTCTCATTCGTCATTACAACCCCGCTTGCGTGGTCCCAATCGTAATGAGTCAGTACCACGAAGTCTATATCCTCTCTTTTAATGCCGAGGGCGTTAAGGTCGGCGAAGATATTCCATCCCTCTTTCAGTCTGAATATCTTCTTTTGCTTCTCCGTAAGCTTGTTGCCCAGCCCGGATTCAATAATTATGAGGGCGTCCCCAGTCTTGACAAGTATGGGCGAAGCAGTCATTGGGATATAATTATCCTGATCGGATGGATATTTTTTCGACCACATTATCCTGGGGACTACTCCGAACATGGCTCCACCGTCCAGTTCAAACCTGCCGCCGCTGAGCCAGAATAATTCGAAGTCGCCTAATTTTAATTTATTTGTCATGTTTTATCCCTCCCAAAAAAGATTTCCATGCCTTTGTCCATTGTATAAATCGGGTAGACTTTGTACCCTTTTACCCATGGTTGTTTTATCAGAAAATCCGTCCTGTGCCAAAAAGGGACCAGGGGGGTGTCCTTTATTATCATTTCTTCTGCCCGCCTGTAATAACTGTTCCGGTCGTGCTCAGTAAGAGAAGATTGTCCCTGTTCAATGAGATCATCTACTGTCTTATTGCAATACCTGGTCTTGTTTCCCGCCGGACCAATGTTTGAGGAATGGAAGAGGGGGAAGAGGAAGTTCTCGGGATCGGGATAATCGGCCCACCAACTTAGCCAGAACAGTTCGGGCTCCCCCTTGTTTACCGCATCTTTGAAGGCGCTCCACTCAAGCTGCCTGATCACAACCTCAATCCCGGCCTTGGAAAGATACGACTGAATAATTTCCGCGAGGTCCACAACATCCTGGTCAGCCGTTATATAGAGGCGCACGCGCGTTCCAGACAGGCCCCCCTTTATTATCATCTCCCTCGCCTTCTGAGGATCGTACCTGGATATGTCATAGAGTGCGGTATTGATTTCCCATCTTCTGAGAAGGTCGGGAACAGGTCCTGCAGCAGGTCGTCCCCTGTTCTGGTAAAAAGTCTCCAGAATTTTTTTTGTGTCAATGGCGCAAGCGACAGCCCTCCTTATTATTATGCTGTCAAAAGGAGGTCTCGATGTGTTCATGCCGAGATAGTAAGTACTGAGACCTTCCATCGAAATGATCCTGCTGCTCCATTTTTTATCGTTCCTGAACTTGGCGTATGCCGGGGCAGGAAGGGAAATCACATCAAGATTGCCGAGCTCAAATTCGGTAATAGCTGTCAAATCCTCGGGTATAATTCTATAGACAATGCCTTTTACTTTAGCGTCCCCGTCAAAATAATATTTCTTTTTCTCCAGGACAAGCTCACTGCCTGGTATCCATGATTTCAATATAAAAGGTCCTGTGCCGACTGAAAAGTCATTTCCTGTATGACCGATTTCATCTGCGGGAACAACATATGCCGGAGTTGTCGTAAGCATACTGAGAAAAGGCGAAAACGGCTTTTTAAGTCTTATCTCGAACGTATAATCATCAATGACCCTGAATCCGCCCACATCTGCTGACAGCCCCCGGCGGTAGGCCTCTGCGCCTTCAACCTTATCGAAGACCCAAATGTTGGGCGACTTTGTACCGGGATAAAGCACCCTCTCAAATGAGGCCTTGAAATCACGCGCCCCGACCTCACGGTTATTGGAGAAACGCACACCATGCTTTAGAAAAAAAATGTAGCTTAGCCCGTCGCGTGATATGCGCCATCGCTCTGCAATATCCGGCGCCACAGACAGATGATCGTCCAGTTTGACAAGGCCGTTAAAAAGTTTTGCCGCGACTGACGCCCCGGAAACGTCGGAGATCAGGGCAGGGTCAAGCGTTGAGGGGTTGGCATTCAAACGGTAATAAAAAAAACCATCGAGGCGGTTTGTAGAAGTGCAGCCGGTCAAAAGCAACAGGAAGCAAAGCAAATGGACCATTCCAGGTGATAAGAAACAACGCAGTATGCGCCAAACGTGCATTGAATATGATAACATGAGGAGTGTGGCTTGAAATATGAAATTCAGAAGTTCAATTTTAACCGGACTGGCGGCATCGGCACTTTCTGTTATTGCATTTGGCGTACATCGGACCTGGCCGGATACAAACAAACAGATGGCGCCTTCCGGTAACGAACAGATGACAATTTCAACTAATTATATCAGCGTAAGCGGGCTTTATGACTATTGCCGGTGTCCAGGTGAATGCGGCAGGGCCCTGGCCTGCGAAGGGCAAACAATTCTTGTCAGCGGGAACGTGGATTACGATAATGTTTTTGAGCATTCGCGATATCCCCGGCTTCCATATGAAAAATTCTTTTTAAGAGACGCCAAAGGAAAGTCCGTGGAGGTTTGGGTTGTCTCATCCGATAACGGAGCTGTTTTTAAGAAGATATTCGATGCTCAAAAACAAGGCGCCCAAGAACTGTTTGTAAAGGGGACCATCAGGGGAGTTGACATGCCTGCTGCGCAGGCTTGCCGCAGGGGCATAAGACTTGAACTGAACAATGCAAAGGATATTTATTTTAAATAATATAAGTGTTTAACAATTCATTTCATTTGTTTCGGTCCGCTTCAAAATTTCTGAAAATTTCGATGACCGACAGAAAGAGGGCCACTATGAGAGGACCTATAATTAATCCAAGCAGGCCAAAAGACTCGATGCCGCCTAACACGCTGAAAAAGATGACTACAGCAGGCATACTCGTTCTGTTGCCTATGAGTACGGGCCTGAGTACATAGTCCATAGGCCCGATAACGAATACGCCGATCATGGTAAGCATAAACCCCTTTAAGACAGAGACATGTATAAAAAGATATGCGGCTATAACACCCCAAACGGTAAACGCTCCGAGCATGGGAATGAAAGATCCAATGGCAGTAGCAGCCCCCCACAGTACCGGCGACTCTAACCCGAGCATGGCATAGGCAATGCCTCCGGTTATGCCCTGCAAAATTGCCACGAGCACGCCGCCGTATATGGTAGAGATTACAATGTCCCTGATCTGCGAGGCCAGCCTGTCTTTCTGCTGCTCCGAGAACGGCATATAGTCACGGGTCTTCAAGAGAAATGCAGCGCCATCCTTAAGCATTAAAAATATAATTAATGTCATAAAGATAAAGTTTATAAAGACCGTGATTACGCTGCCCAGACCGCGCGGAATACTGCCTATTATATCCTTACCCATGATTGCTGCATTATTGATAATTATACTTTCGATATCTGCCTCGGTATAGGGAAGATTGAAGACATCTATTACCCTGTCTATCAAATAATGCACAACGGGATGCCGGGTTATATTTTGCAGTGCACCCAGCTTCTCTGTTCCCAGATGATTTGAAATGTCGCGTACTTCGTTTATCAACAGGTACGAAAAGTATGAGAAAGGCCCGATAATAACCGCGATAATGATGACAAGCACAATAAGGGAAGCCAGCCATTTCCATTTCAGGTATCTCATTGCATAGCTGTACAGGGGATAGAAAACTATAGATAGAACGATACCCCAAATTATCGGCGCAAGAAACGGGCGCAGTATCAGGAAGGTAAGGTATCCCAGCGATGCAACAAGGGCGAGCATGACAATGAAGTAAAACCTGTTTGCTCTCATGAAACTTCAGCTCCCGCCTTCTCCATAAATAAAGAGAGAATTCTTAATGAAAGTGTATCACAACCTTGCTCAGCGTGCCATTGGACACCGGCCAGAAAAGGATGTCCCGCATAATAAACACCTTCAATGATACCGTCCTCCGTCTCGGCAAATGCCTCCAGGCCCTTACCCAATGTTTTGACCGCCTGGTGATGGTTGGAGGTGACTTTTAGTGACAACTGCTGCAAATCATGCGGAAACGGCCCTGTGACCTTTATGGTGTGCTCTGTGTTCTTATGCTCATGGGCGCCTCTGACCTGAAGCCTGATATCCTGATAGAGGCTCCCTCCATACAAGATATTAATGAGTTGCATCCCATAGCAGATTCCGAGGACAGGCTTTTGTTTTTTGTTGACCTCGTGCAAAAGATCCAGCTCGAAATCCGTTCTGTCTTTTTCTGCAAACTCCAGACATTCCGAAGGAACAGTTACCGTCTCATTATAATACCCGGGGGGAATGTCGCCTCCACCAGGGATAATGAGGCCGTCCACAATATCCGCTATACGGGGGATGTCACCGGGAGCTGGTACAAGAACCAACGGCGTTCCTCCCGCACGAACTATGGCAGAAACATAGTTCTGCTTCAGCCTGAAAACAGGCCCGTCACTCGCACCCCCCCAAATCCCGCAACTTTTCGGGGACCCCATGTCGGCAGTTATGCCGATCAAAGGTTTCATGAAAGTACTGTACCGGAAAGGATCCCTGTGATCTCTCCCCCGTCCACCGCCATTCCCCCGTTTACGAAGACATACTCAATGCCTTCAGGCCTGCTGAAAGGTTCCCTGAACGTCGCCGTATCTATGATCCGCTCATAATTGAATATTACAATATCTGCATAAGCCCCTTCTCTTATGGTCCCCCTGTTTGCAAGACCGAAGGTTGCCGCGGGGAGGGCGGTCGTTCTTCTTATTGCCTCCGGCAGTGTTACGAGGCCTTCGTCCCTGACATATCTGCCGACGAATCTCGGGAAACTACCGAACCCTCTTGGATGAGGCTTGCCGGAACATGTCGGCCCTGAAAAAGACCGGACAGCGCTGTCAGAGCCTATCATAAGGAAAGGGAGAGACATAAAGCGCCTGAGGTTGTTTTCGCTCATCGAAAAAAAGATCGCTCCAGTCCTGGTCCGCTCGTGAATGAGCAGTTCCAGAAGGGCTTCCACAATATTCTTCCCGGTCTTTGAAGCGATGTCAAATATATTTTCTCCTTCCATCCAACTGTTCTCGGGGTTGACAACTGAGGAGATATAAACGCCTTTCCAGTAATTATCGTCTTTCCGGCTGATATCGGACTTGATGCGTGCCGCCGTCTCAGGTTTTTTGAGCCGGGCCAGTTCCTCTTCAACGCCGCCTTCGTACACCCACGAAGGCAATATGGTATCGAGGTCGGTGCTTGCGGCAACATAGGGGTAACGGTCGCATGTTATGTTTATCCCCTCGCTCTGCGCATTCGCGATCAGACTAAGGGCATTATCTATCTTCCACCAGTTTCGTTCCCCTGCTGTTTTAAGATGGGAAATATGAATGGGCGCCCCGGCTCCCCTGCCTATTTCCAGCATTTCCTGGATGGACTCGATAAGCGCATCCCCCTCGCTTCTCATGTGAGAAGCATAAACGCCCTGGAACGGCAAAGCCGTTGCACGGGTCCCCTGAAGATCAGAGGGACTCTTCAGGGCTCGGGCCAGCGCCGTAAGTTCTGAGGTGTCCGAATAAATTCCAGGAGGGTAAATAAGCCCTGTCGAAAGTCCTTTCGCTCCAGCTGCAACAGCATCCGACAAAAGTCTTTTCATCTCAGCCATGTCGCTGCCGTCAGCTGCAGAATTCCTGTAACCTATCACAGAGCCCCTGATGTTGCCGTGCCCGCAGAGGGTTGCAAAATTTATTGCTATGCCTTTTCTTCTTAAAAGAGCGAAATATTCCTGGAAGTTCGACCACCGCAGCGTTATTCCCAACTCGTCCATATCGGCTTGTCTGCGGATTAATGCTTCACCGAACAGGGGAGCTGCCGAGAGGCCGCAGTTGCCGTTTATCTCTGTTGTAATGCCCTGAGAAAGCTTCCCTTCCGCCCTCCCGTCCGCAAGGATCGTGAACTCGGAGTGGGAATGGGTATCTATAAAGCCGGGGGCGACGATTAATCCCCGCGCATTAACAGTTCTCTCAGCAGCGACTCTCTCACTGCCTGCATAGACTATCCTGTCGTTGTGTATGCCGATATTTATTTCGCGCGGCTCTGCGCCACTGCCGTCGATCACTGTGCCGCTTTCAATCAAATACCGGATCATTTGTCCTCGAGTTTTAAAGGCACGAAGTTGTGAAGTTGTGAGGTTGTGAAGTTGAGCCACTTCCCAACTTCCATCTTTTCTTTCTTCTCAAGTTCACAACTTCTCACCTTCACAACTTCTTATCTTTTGCGTCGGTCAAATTTGCGGTCATGAAGAACTTTTCCGGATCGGCCATGCTTTCAACAAAAAGCGGGATCATAAAAGAGGCAAGCATTGACACAGTCGTCCCGGCATTCGAGATGATCCCTTTTATCCCTGACCTGCCCGCTGCCGGTATCGACATATGTTTAGTCTCCTCACTGTATTTGTCATAGAGCTTTTGTTTAAGAACGGGAAAACATTGAAGTGTGAGGGCCATAACAGAAAAGAAGTCATGTACAGGAAGCCCTATACGTTCCAGGGGGTGAAGCGCCTTTCTGAGGGAGGCGATCATTGCCTCAAGAGGCATAATGCATGACAGTATTTTCGCGGCGTACACCATATCAAAAACCCTGAGCATGCGCACTGACGCTGTCCTGAATCCCTCACCGGTGACAGTGAGCGGTCCCAGGACAGCGACAACCTCGCCTGACTGATAAAACAGGTTGCTGATAAAAGTAAAACCCAGGAATAATAATATCGGAACAAATCCGCTCTTAACTTTCTTAAGAGGCATGAAAAAAAGTGCAAACGTCACGCATACTGCTATTATGAGATGCAGTTGGACGTTTCTTATAAGAAATACGAGAACGGCAAAGAAGAAGTAAAGAAAGAGATAAATGCCTGAAGACACTGATTTACCTGAATGCGCCGGTATATTTTATTTTTTCCGTCTTATATGTTTTAGTGTCGGGATTATTGCTATTATAGTTTATTTTGCGCTGCTCCTCGCCGGAGACCACCCGCTCCTGCAGCTCTGAAGCAAAATAAGCATTTATACCATCTACAAGAGATTCCGCGATCTTTTGCCTGTATGTTCCATCAGCCAGCATCTTTTCTTCCTCCGGGTTGCTTATAAAAGAGACCTCTGCAAGCGCCGAAGGCATTCGGGCATCCACGAGAACGTAAAATAAAGCCTGCTTCACACCAAGATCGGTGACTTTGGGGTACTGCTGGGTTACTGCCGATACGAGCGAGCGCTGGATATACCCTGCCAGATTGAGCGATCCGTCCCTCTTTTTGTCCCTTTCCAAAGATGCGAGGATAACTCCCAATTCACTCTGCATCTGTTTCATTCTTTTCAGCGATATGGCGTTTTCCCGCGCAGCAACCCTCAAGGCTTCCTCGTCATTTGTCCAGTTAAGCAGATAGGTCTCAATGCCCCTTGCTTTTCTGTTAGGACTTGCATTGGCATGGACGGACAGGAAGAAGTCGGCCTCGTTTTTATTTGCGATCTGCGCCCGCTCCGGCAGCGGAATGAACACATCACTGTCACGGGTAAGTATCACGTCGTATGAAGGATATTCCCTCTTTATGATGGCCCTTATTCTGAGAGCTATATCAAGGACCACATCCTTTTCACACAGTCCTGTCGGCCCAATTGCGCCGGTGTCATGTCCTCCGTGGCCCGGGTCGATCACAATTTTCCTGCGCATAATGCCGGCCTCTCTGTTAGCGTCAGTTTTAGGAGCAGGCGGCGCTGCAGGTTTTTCCATATTCCCGGGAACCGGTTTTTTATTATCGGATGTTTTAGGGAAAATATCGATGATAAGGCGGGATGGGTCCTCAAGGTTGAATATCTTGAAGTCATAATCCGTCGATGCCAGATCAAAAACAATCCTTGCGGTAGTTGCATTAAATTGGCCGAGCCTGATGCCCTTGACCAGCGGATAATTTATGGAATAATTTTTTTGCGAATCCTTGGACATTTTTGAATTTTTGATGTCGAGAAACAGCCGTTCGGGGTTTGAGAGCTTGCCTGTTGAAAATTCCGCGGACCTCGAGAGGTCAATAACCACGCGCAAGTATTCCGACGTTATGTGATATCTGAGTCCATTGACATCGACCTGGTCTTCGGCAACCGCGGAACAGGGACGGAGAAAAATGGAAAAAATAATGAAAAGGACATAAACACCGGTGTGGATGCAGAGTCTTGCTTCGGCGTCCATGTGCGAGCTTACATGCCTTTTGTGATCTGGATCAATCATATTGCCTGAACGGCTTTAACCTCCGGGATCTCCTTTTTCATTGTCGATTCAACCCAGTTCTTCAATGTAAGGGCCGACATGGGGCAGGTGCCGCATGCTCCCTTCAGCTTCACATATACTATATCGTCTTTCAGCTCAATTAATTCAATATCTCCTCCCTCTGATTTAAGTCCGGTCCGGATTTTGTTCAAAACTTCCTCAACTCTTTCTTTGGTGATCATTTTCCCTCCACCTCATCTTACACTCCATGACGAGATTGCTTCGCTTTGCTCGCAATGACAACTTGGATACGGTTTTTTTAATGATAGCGGATTGGCTGGAATAAATCAACCATATGTTTGATTTGCAAGTGAAAACGTTGTTTTGGTCAAATAGTGAATATTAGTCAGTGATTGGATGTTGCTTGTCCGGTAAGGCCACCGCTCAACTGTTGCTCAAAGGCCATGTTCCCTGCTTTTCAGAGAAATATATGATGCCCAGCGCCTTCTGTCTTTTGTTAAATTTATCGATATTGCTGCGTATGTCGATCAACTGCTCGCTTACATAACGCATATCTTCAGCAAGTTTTCTCCTGTCTATATATTTTAAATTATCCGATTCTATGAGCTTGGCAACTTCCATTGAAAAAACGGCAAGGCAATCAAGTAATACAGATATGGAATCATTTATAGTCGATTCGCCAGGGTTCATATTCTGCCTCCTGCTAATTAAAGAATATCACACATGACGCTGATGTCAAGTTGATGTTTGTCACGCCGAATTATTTAGCAGACCCCTATTGCTGTTTC
>JBEKJD010000038.1:0-14982 GCA_050011415.1 Dissulfurispiraceae bacterium
CTCATCCTTAACCTTAACCTTTACCTCAACCTGCAATTTAATGAAAGGGGGTGTGCACAAGGACTAAAGGAAGTTCGGCCTGCTTATGCAGTGCCGGCGATTTATATTTTATCAATTAGCAATAAAGGAGGTTTATAGTTATGCCGAGTTTCGTAATTGCGGAAAAATGTGACGGATGTAAGGCTCAGGACAAGACAGCATGTCAGTACATATGTCCTAATGATCTGATGACCCTTAACAGGGACATCATGAAAGCCTTTAACCAGGAGCCTGAGCAGTGCTGGGAGTGCTACAACTGCGTAAAGATCTGCCCTCAGCAGGCGATTGAAGTCAGGGCCTATCAGGACTTTGCGCCATTGGGTGGCAATGTTATCCCGATGAGAGGCACTGACTCCATAATGTGGACGATCAAATTCAGAAACGGGTCTCTCAAGAGGTTTAAATTCCCCATAAGGACGACAACGGAAGGCGGCATCGATCTTTACGGCGGAAAACCGGAGCCTGATATTTCAAAGATCAAGCAGCCAGGTTATTTCACACATCAGGGCGCGGGCAAAGTAATGCCCACAATAAAGTAAATAAGGAGGCGTGAGAATGGAAAAAGAAACCTGTACGTTTTCATATTGTCAGAGGCCTGAGATCGTTGAGGTGGAGACAGACCTCCTTCTCATCGGTGGCGGCATGGCATGCTGCGGGGCCGCATTTGAGGCTGCCCGCTGGGCGACACCCAAGAAAATAAAGATTACGATGGTTGATAAAGCCGCGACAGACAGGAGCGGAGCTGTTGCAATGGGCCTTTCGGCAATTAATACTTATATGGGCGAGAACGACCCGAAAGATTATGTAAAAATGGTCAGGGGCGACTTGATGGGTATCATCAGGGAAGACCTTGTGTATGATCTCGGCAGACACGTCGATGACTCAGTTCACCTTTTTGAAGAATGGGGACTTCCTATATGGAAGAAAGCCGATGACGGTTTCTCCCTTGACGGCTTCCAGGCCAGGGACCAGGGAAAGGCAATGCTGAAAGACGGCGGCGTTCCTGTAAGGTCAGGCAAATGGCAGATCATGATCAACGGTGAATCTTACAAGGTCATCGTTGCCGAGGCCGCAAAAAAGGCCCTTGAACACAACAGGCTGGCAACCGGCGTTCCGCAGAACCATTTCGAGAGAGTTTTTATCGTAAAGCTTTATCATGATGCCAACGACCCTAAGAGAGTAGCTGCTGCCGCAGGCTTCAGCGTAAGGGAAAATAAAATATATCTCTTCAAGGCCAAGGCGATAGTCAATGCATCCGGTGGCGCCGTGAATGTCTTCAGGCCGAGATCGACACAGGAAGGCCAGGGCAGGGCGTGGTATCCCGTATGGAACTCAGGATCAGGATATGCGCTCGGTATGCAGGCAGGCGCAGAGCTGACCATGATGGAGAACAGGTTCGTCCCAGCACGTTTCAAGGACGGTTACGGCCCTGTCGGCGCATGGTTCCTTTTCTTCAAGGCAAAGGCGACCAATGCCCTCGGAGAAGATTATTGCGTTACGCACCTTGAGGACACAAAGAAGCTTTACAGTCCGTATGCTGAGAAACTCGGCACATGCATCAGAAACCATATGATGATGTGTGATATGAAGCTGGGTAAAGGCCCTATCCTCATGAACACCCATCATGCTATGGCGGCGCTTGCCAAGACCATGGATGCGAAAAGGATCAAGCACCTCGAAGCAGAGGCATGGGAAGACTTCCTTGATATGGCTATCGGCCAGGCCGGACTCTGGGCATGTAAGAACGTGGAGCCTGACAAGGAGCCGTCCGAAATAATGCCGACAGAGCCTTATCTTCTTGGTTCACACGCGGGCTGCGCAGGATTCTGGTGCAGCGGACCTGAGGATCTCGGGGCGCCTGACCATTATCACTGGGGTTATAACAGAATGTCCACTGTGCCAGGCCTTTTCATGGCGGGTGACATCTGTGGCGCATCAGGCCACAAATTCTCCTCAGGCTCACACGCAGAGGGGAGGATTGCAGCAAAAGCAGCTCTCGCGTTTATCATAGATCATCCTGATTATAAGCCGACTGTCAAGGCAACTCCGGAAGAGATCGCAGGAGAACTTTATATGCCGTTTGAGACTTATGAGAAGTATAAGACCTTCTCAACCGATCCGGCGATCAACCCTAACTACATCAGGCCGAAGATGCTCCAGACAAGGCTACAGAAGATTGCCGATGAGTACTTTGGCGGGATATCCACATGGTATATGACCTCAAAGACCATGCTGGATGAAGGCTTGAAACTGCTGACAATGCTGAAAGAGGACGCCAACAAGATGGCAGCAGCCAACCTTCATGAGCTTATGAGGTGCTGGGAGAATTTCCACAGAATTCTTTCTGTTGAGGCCCATGCGCGTCACATCCTCTTCAGAGAGGAGACAAGGTATCCCGGATACTATTACAGAGGCGACTTCCTCCCGATTAACGACAAGGATTGGAAGTGTTTTGTCAACTCAAAATATGATGCAGAGAAAAATACATGGGAACTGAAGAAGGTCCCGTATGTTCAGATGGTAGCTGACTAATTTTCCTACAGGGAGGGGCATTCGCCCCTCCCTAATTAAGAATTAAGAATTAGGAATTACGAATAGCGGAAAAATTTGAAAGCTCCTTAATTCTTAATTCGTAATTCTTAATTCGTAATTTTTGAGTAATCAAGGAGGAGCAGTATGTCAGAGCAAAGTAATAAACAGTCCAATCGCATACTGGTGATTGGCGGCGGCTTCAGCGGCCTTACCACTGCAGTAGATGCAGCGGAAACCGGCGCCGAGGTCATCATAATAGAGAAGAACCCGTACCTGGGCGGCAGGGTTGCGCAGCTTAATAAGTATTTCCCGAAGCTTTGCCCTCCCATCTGCGGTCTCGAGCTTAACTTCAAGAGACTCAAAACGAACCCGCTTATAAGTTTTTACACCATGGCAGAAGTTACAAATATATCGGGCGGCCCTGGTGATTTTGCGGTGACGGTGAAGCTCTCTCCACGCTATGTCAATGATAATTGCGTTGCATGCAATGCCTGTTCCGAGGCATGTCCGTCCGAAAGGCCCAATGAGTATAATTTCGGCATGGATAAAACTAAAGCCGCATATCTTCCCTTTAACCAGGCATTTCCCCAAAAATATGTGATTGATAGCGCTCACTGCAAGGACGATTGCGGCAAGGCCTGCCAGAACGCCTGCAAATATAATGCGATAGACTTGGGCCTTAAGCAGGAAACTATTACAATCAAGGCCAATTCTGTGGTGGTTGCCACAGGTTGGAAACCCTACGATGCAAATAAGATCGATACCCTGAGTTTCGGAACGGTCAAAAATGTAATTACCAATATGATGATGGAGCGGCTGGCTTCTCCGACCGGACCTACGGGCGGCAAAATAGTGAGGCCTTCCGATGGCAAACCTGTCGGAAGCATAGTCTTTGTGCAATGTGCCGGAAGCAGGGATGAGAACCATCTGCCGTTCTGCTCCTATATTTGCTGTCTTGCCTCTCTCAAACAGACCACCTATATACGGGAGCAGAACCCCGAGTCCAAAGCACATATTTTCTATATAGACATCAGGACCCCGGGTAAGTACGAGAAATTCTACTGGAAAGTTAAATAGGACCCCAATGTTTCCTTTACAAAGGGCAAAGTGGCGAAGATTGTTCAGGCTGAAGGCTCCGATGATGTGATAATCGAAGCCGAGGATATGCAGACCGGTAATAAGGTGAAAGTCAGGGCTGACATGGTAGTGCTTGCAACGGGCATGCAGCCGGCGGGCGCCTCCGGGAAAATTGACGGAATCAATTATACTGAAGACGGTTTTGCACTCTCGAATCAGGGCGTATATGCTGCAGGGTGCGGCAGGAACCCCATGGATGTTGCCCGTTCAGGACAGGATGCCACGAGCGCTGTCCTGAAGGCAATGAATACAGGACAGGGGAGGTAATCTAAACCATGGATAAAAAAATAGGATTATATATATGCACTGGGTGCTCCATTGGAGACTCTATCAATGTGGAAAAGTCGGTCAATATTGCAAAGAATGCCTTGAAGGTCCCGGTAATAAAGTCGCACTTTGCCCTTTGCGGCAAAGAAGGTGTGGACCTGATAAATAATGATATCAGGAACGAGGGGGTCAACACAGTAGTAATTGCAGCATGCTCTCCCCGCATCAAATATGAAGAATTCGATTTCCCCGGCTCCCTGGTCGAAAGGGTATCACTCAGAGAACTGGCGGTCTGGACGCAGGAACCGAAATCAGAAGAGGCGCAGCTTGCGGCAGAAGACTATATAAAAATGGGTGTTATCAAGGCCCAAAAAGGTGATATCCCTGAGCCATATCTGATGGAAACCGTCAAAAGCATTCTTGTCATCGGCGGCGGCATCGCGGGCATGACAGCGGCGCTGCAAGCGGCCCAGGCAGGCTATCAGGTCGTGCTGGTGGAAAAGGAAGAGCGGCTCGGCGGTTTTATAAATAAGCTTTACAAGAAAGTTCCGGCTGCCACAGGTGAGCATAAGGAGCCTCTAATAGTCGATACCGATATTGATAAAACGATCAAAGAGGTTGAAAGCAATCCCAATATAAAGGTTTACAAGTCCGCAAAGGTGGAGAAGACCGACGGGCAGCCTGGGGCCTTTGATGTTACGATTGCCTCTAACGGGAACTCCGAAGTGGTGAAGATCGGCTCTATTGTCCTTGCTGCCGGTTGGAGGCCTTATGATGCAAACAAGCTTGGGCACCTTGGCTATGGTAAATCAAAGGATGTAGGAACCAACATTGAATTTGCGGACATTGCACGAAAGGGGAAAATCACGAGGCCTTCCGATGGGAAAGAAGCCAAGCGGGTGGCCTTTATACAGTGCGCGGGGCAGAGGGACCCCAATCACCTGCCTTATTGTTCTGCCATGTGCTGTACCACTTCGTTGAAACAGGCTAAATATGTAAGGCAGGACTCAGATGCAACTGCTATGATCCTGTATAAGGATATAAGGACGCCCGGCAATCTCGAATACTATTATAAGGCGGCCCAGAATGACCCTGGCGTAATGCTCACAAAAGGTGACGTGACGGGCGTGGCAGAGGCAGGCAACGGGAACCTGTACGTGGAGATGGAAAACAGCCTGCTGGGAGATAAAGTGAAAGTCGAGGCCGATCTGGTAGTTCTTGCAACCGGCATTGTCCCGGCAACTGCTGATGATTCAGTATTAAATCTCACATATCGCCAGGGACCCGGCCTTCCCGATCTTGAGCTCTTTGACGGGTTTGCGGATTCCAATTTCATCTGCTTTCAATATGAGACAAGGAGAACCGGTATCTATGCGGCAGGATGCGTGCGCCAGCCCATGAATATTGCTGAGGCGCAGGAGGATGCGACTGGAGCTGCGCTCAAGGCTATTCAGGCTGTGGAACATGTGGCTAAAGGCATTGCTGTGCATCCGCGTGCCTGGGACATGACATGGCCTGACCCGTTCATGCAGCGGTGCACGTCGTGCAAGCGCTGTACGGAAGAGTGCCCGTTCGGCGCTATCGAAGAGGATGCGAAAGGGACGCCTTTTTACAAGCCGGGACGCTGCAGGAGGTGTGCGACCTGCATGGGGGCATGCCCGGAACGTATCGTCTCGTTCAAGGATTATAGCGTTGATATGATAGGCTCGATGATGAAGAACGTCTCGGTGCCCGATGACGAAGACAGGCCGAGGATAATTGTTCTGGCCTGCGAAAACGACGCCTATCCCGCTATCGATACAGCAGCTTTAAAACATATGAAAATTGACCCTGCGGTGCGTATAATACAGCTCAGATGTCTTGGTTCCACTAACCTCGTGTGGATAGCTGACGCCCTCTCAAGGGGAGTGGACGGCATGCTTTTGCTGGGCTGCAAATTCGGAGAAAATTACCAATGCCACTTTGCCAAGGGCAGCGAACTGGCTGATTACCGTCTCGGCAAGGTGCAGGAAACATTAGGCAGGCTGCAGCTTGAGTCGGAGCGGGTGGGGATGATTCAACTCGCTATTGACGAGTATGATAAAGTCCCTGCTATAATTCAACATTTTGTCGAAAGAGTTAAAGAAATAGGCCCAAATCCATTTAAGGGCTTTTAGGAGGGAGCGATATGCCGGAACAGACAATGGAACAAATAATAAAGCCGGATTTGAATTTTGTAAAAGATATAATTGCCTCGGGTGGCGAGTCACTCAAGAAATGCTACCAGTGCTCCACTTGTACAGTAGTGTGCAATGTGACTCCTGATGAAAAGCCTTTCCCGAGGAAAGAGATGATGTACGCACAGTGGGGGATGAAAGACAAGCTGATAAGCAACCCCGATGTCTGGCTTTGCCACCAGTGCAGCGATTGCACTGCCTACTGTCCGAGGGGCGCGAAGCCAGGAGAGGTACTCGGCGCCGTAAGGAAAATGACGATCAGGGAGTATTCACCCACACCTCTTGCGAAAATGGCGGGCGACCCTAAATATCTGCTCGTTCTTTTTGCGATACCGATACTTTTATTCCTCTCGTATATAGTGCCTAAAGGGTACCTTGATTTCTCCTCAATTCCAAGAGGGGAAGACGGAGGTATCGTGTATGCCAAATTTATGCCGGTATTCCCGCAGATAGACGTTACCTTCGGTCTTGCCGCATTTTTTGCCCTGATTTGTTTTATCATAGGTATAAAAAATTATTGGTCGGCTATGAGTTCAGGCCAGCAATTGAATGGCTGTCTGACAGATAGTATAAAGTCTGTGATCGTCGATATTTTTACGCACAGCAGATTTCAGAAGTGCAACGTCACGAAGGACCGCTCTACAGCTCACCTGCTGGTGTTTTATGCATTTCTTGGCCTGGCTGTCACGACGACCTGGGCCATTGCTTACCTGTATGGAAATGAGTTCTTCGGCATTACGGCATCAACGCTGTTTCACTTTGGCGAATCGCCATATCCACTCTATGATCCTATGAAAATTATAGGCAACGCAAGCGCGCTTGCGCTGCTTGCCGGTATCACTCTGGTGACCCTGAACCGGCTTAAGAACGCCTCGAAGGCCGGACCCGGAAGCTATTTTGACTGGCTCTTTATTACAGTTATTTTTGTTATCGTTCTTACCGGTATTTCATCTGAGGTGCTGAGGCTTGCCAATATCGCCGAACTGGCTTATCCTGTCTATTTCACTCATCTGGTTTTCATCTTTTTTCTTTTTGCTTATGCGCCGTTCTCAAAAATGGCACATATGGTATACAGGGCAACAGCGATGGTTTTTGCGCGGATTGCCGGAAGAGAGACATAAATAAAGAAAGAGTCGGGAAAAGGGGAGAGCATATAAACTACTATTAACCGGAGGCGCAACGATGGGAATCAAAGTAAAGGACATTCTGAAAGACAAGGGCCTGGAAGTTATTGCGGTTGACAGCAATGCGACTGTTGATTTCGGAGTGCGCAAGATGATGGAGAGAAACATCGGTGCAATACTCATTATTGATGAGGGAAACTTTGTCGGCATGTTCACCGAGAGGGACGTTGTTAAATGCTGGGTGAACAACGGTCCCTTCGATAAGGTCCCCATTAGGGACGTTATGAGCAGGGACATCCTCGTTATCTCCCCTGACGATACCCTGGAGTACGTAATGACTGTCATGACCAATCAACGGATACGCCATCTGCCGGTCATTGACCGTGGAAAGATGGTGGGCCTTGTCTCCATACGCGATGTTGTAAAATACCACATCGGCAAATTAGAGGCGGAGGTGCATCATCTGAAGGACTACGTTTACGGTCCTGCTGCCCGGGCTGAGTAAAGATATTTCATAGACACATCTGAAGAGGGAGGTGAAAAAGGAATAACGGCCTGTGTCCATATCCTCGAGTATTGCTCCAAAGAGCGCATCAACGGAAGAGTTCATTTTAACAACGGTTTAATTTTTAACGATATTTAAAAAGGAGGAGAGAGTTAATGAGTTTAACAATACTTTTTGCAATGGGTTGCGGAGTGTTAGGCATTATATACGCTGTAATGACCGCAATGTGGGTATCTAAGCAGGATGCTGGAAGCGCCAAGATGCAGGAGATATCGAATGCAGTGAAAGAAGGAGCATATGCGTTCCTTGCGCGCGAATATAAAACTGTAGCGATGGTTGCAGTGGTCCTCGTTATACTTATCGCAGCGTTTGGTTTTGGCATATGGACGGCAGTTGGTTTTGTCATCGGCACCGTCGGTTCGGCACTCGCCGGCTTTGTCGGCATGTGGGTCACTGTCAGGGCAAACGTCCGGACCACTCAGGCCGCTTACAAGGGTCTTCAGTCTGCTCTCGGTCTTGCATTTAAGGGCGGCTCGGTGACAGGAGTTATGGTCGTCGGCCTCGGAATTATAGGACTTTCAGGTTTTTATTTTACCGCAAAGCAGGCTGATCCTGAGATGGCATTTCGTGCCCTCATAGGTCTCGGGTTCGGATGCTCACTCATGAGCGTGTTTGCACGTATCGCAGGTGGTATCTACACAAAGGCTGCTGACGTAGGCGCTGACCTCGTCGGCAAGGTTGAGGCAGGGATACCCGAGGATGATCCCAGGAACCCTGCTGTTATAGCAGACAACGTCGGCGACAATGTCGGCGACTGTGCAGGAATGGCGGCTGACCTTTATGAAACATACACGGTCACACTCGTTGCGGCTATGCTTCTTGCCAAGACTGTTTTCGGCTCTGACAGCGCATGGGTTGAATTTCCATTGCTCCTCGGTGGAATATCTATCCTGGCTTCCATTATAGGAACATTTGCAGTAAGGCTCGGTAAAAGCCAGTATATTATGGGCGCCCTCTATAAGGGGCTTGCTGTTGCAGGTATTCTCGCGGCAGTAACATTTTATATTGTGACAGGCCAATTCCTGAAAGGCGAATCAGCGCAGGCTTCACTGATGGCCCATCCATCATTTACACAGATGAACGTTTTTCTAATGGCGCTTATCGGTCTTGCCCTGACAGGTCTGATTGTGGCTATAACCGAATATTTTACCGCAAAGGAATATGGGCCTGTAAAACATATTGCCAAAGCCAGCCTGACCGGCCATGGTACGAACGTTATCGCAGGCCTCGCGGTCAGCATGAAGTCCACGGGTGCGCCTGTTATAGTCATCGTTGCCTCAATCCTTGGCGCATATTCATTGGGCGGCGGATTTGCCGGTGATGCAGCGGGCGGTCTTTTTGCTATCGCCCTGTCAGCGGTTTCAATGCTTTCGATGACGGGTATTGTTGTTGCGATTGACTCGTATGGACCTATAACAGACAATGCAGGCGGCATCGCTGAGATGGCGGGACTGCCTGAAAATATCCGTAACATCACAGACCCATTGGATGCAGTCGGAAATACGACAAAGGCTGTTACAAAGGGTTATGCCATCGGCTCGGCAGCTCTTGCAGCTCTGGTCCTTTTTGCGGAGTATTCAAGGTCTTTCAGTACACAGCTTTATTTTGACCTTTCAAACCCGATGGTCCTGGCCGGTCTTTTTATCGGCGGACTTCTTCCTTATTACTATGGCTCACTCCTTATGGAGGCTGTTGGAAAGGCAGCAGGCAGTATTGTTGAAGAAGTGAGAAGACAGTTCAGGGAGATTCCCGGCATTATGGAATACAAGGCAAAGCCGGAATACGGAAAGTGCGTTGATATCGTCACAAAAGGCGCCATAAAGCAGATGATGGTACCTGCGCTTATTCCTGTTGTTGTTCCGATCGTTGTCGGTCTTCTCCTTGGCAAGGAGGCTCTGGGCGGAGTTCTTATCGGAAGTATCCTGACCGGACTATTCCAGGCTATTGCCATGACAAGCGGCGGCGGAGCATGGGACAATGCCAAAAAGTCTTTTGAAGACGGCGTTACTGACGACAAAGGCGTAATTCACAAGAAGGGGAGCGATGGACACAAAGCCTCTGTTACTGGTGATACTGTCGGCGACCCATACAAGGACACAGCTGGTCCGGCGATCAACCCGATGATCAAGGTTATCAACATCGTGGCGCTGCTGATCGTTCCCTTACTAAAGTAGTCGTACGTTTTTTATATAGTGCAAAGGCCGGCATCGGGCATTCAACACGCGGTTGAGTGCCCGGCTGCCGGCCTTTTTGAAAAGTCGGGAGTGCCCCGAAATATAGTCCGCTCCCTGGTGTATCTACAGCCTCATCAATAGCATGCTAAGTTTCGCTAAGGCATTACCGTCATGCCCTTCTCTATCTTGCCCTGACCCTCGGTAGCCCTGCAGATCGAGATCTTCTCCTTGACTGACTCTACAACGACCGAGCCGGCGCTCTCCATTGAAGAATCGAGAACTTCTCCGGTATCGGGGTCCCTAAGCTGCTCGGAATATCCGACCTTGAAGGTCTGCCCGGGCTCTACCCCTTCTCTCGATCCCCTGTTTATGTAAACCTTGTCGTCTTTAACCATTATCACCGAACCCTCCCAGGGTATATGGCCTATCTGCTCACTGATAAAAGCGACGGCCTGGTCAATAGCCTGTTCAACCGCCTTTCCCACGTTCGTCTTTTTGAATCCCCCGATGTCTCCTCCCCAGTACCCGTCAGTAAAACCGACAGACAATGAAGATGACTCAGCCTCGCCTACGACCTTTTTGGAAGCAACAACCTGGCCTGTCGTGGAATCTACGACGTAGACGACAACGTTAATCTCGGCCTTTTGAGATCCTCCTCCAATTCTAAACCCTCCTATGCCAATGCCTCCTCCTCCGCCTCCAGTAACCTGGAAATGCGTTACCTCGCCTTTTACGAGCAGTTGGGCAGGAGTCATCTGTCCTTTTACAGGTACTTTATTTCCGCCGGCTGTTCTTCCTGAAGCAGCGAAGTCCTGTTCGGCCATCGCCTCACCTCTCATGTCTTTTTCACCAAGGACAATAAACTTTCCTGTCTGAATCAAGCTATCAGTGAGAATCGCGCCGAAGGTATCGCCCACTTCGAATTTCCCCGACCAGTTAGCACGGTTTTCAAATTTCGACACCATTATCGAGTATCGCAGGTTCCCCTGATCAGCATAAGCGGTTGACACCATAGACAGCAATAACAGGATTAGCAGAATCAGTCTCTTCATATACAGACCTCCTTATATTTGAACTTCAATGTTATCAGATATAGAGCGCGGATAAACAAAGGCTTACTGAAAATATATCACAAATTATCAATATTTGTCAGAAAAAATGAGAAGCATATTTTGCTGTTATACTCATGATTGCTAATGTTAAGGATGGCGTTGTAAATGTTCACTTTCCAGAGAGAGGAAGCAAAAGTTCCTTTGTATTTCAGTGAAATACTTGCAAACTAAGTTTGCGTCAGTGTAAACTTTGGTTGTCAGTAGTATTATGGTCACTAATCATGAAGATAGTATGTTTATGTTTTATAAGTATATTTAACGATGCGCTCAACTGGTATAGCTATTGCTTGACCAATACAGCCAATGCTGTTTATAAAATGCTATGAGGGTCACTTACAAAAAGTCTGTTTATTGGCGCCCTTCGTAATATTTTAAGCTATTATATATTTTGCAGATTCCTTTGAACCAAGGCTGTAATCCAAACTTCCGTAATGAGGAGAAAAAGGTAAACAGGAAATGGCGATAATTCCTACAGACAAGTTAGCGCCGGGCATGGTTTTAAAGAGTGCTGTCAATGACATAACCGGTCGGCTACTGTTAGGCAAAGGGGTCGAAATAGGTCAGAAACACCTAACTATCTTTAAGTCTTGGGGGATTACTGAAGTCGATATAGAGGGAGATGTCGAAGACAACGTTGCTGAATACGTCGTGATTAAGGTTGATGAGGAAACTCTTTTAAAGTTAAACAAAGAGATGCAGGCGCTATTCGCCTTTACAGACTTAGACAACTCCCAAGTTACTAAAGAGATATTCCGCCTGTGTGTTCAACATAAAATAGACAGTCTGAATGGTGTCTGATGGCAATCCAATTATCCTCTCTTATAAGCGGCAACATAAAAATATTTTCACTCCCCTCAATCTTTCTGCGTCTCAACGATGTGATAAATGACCTGCGCAGTTCAGTAACAGACATAGGCAATCTAATAAGTGAAGACCAGGGGCTTACCGTGCGTATGCTGAAGCTGGCAAACAGCCCTTTATACGGCTTTCCTTCAAAAATTGAAACCATATCCAAAGCTGTATTGGTCATAGGCACGAAACAGATAAGAGACCTTTCCCTTGCGACTTCAATAATCCGGGTATTTGAAGGTATACCTGAAGAATTTATCACCATGGAGAGCTTCTGGCGGCATTCAATAGCGTGCGGTGTCATTGCCAGAATCATAGCCGGATACAGAAGAGAGCCGAATGTGGAGACATTTTTCACAGCCGGGATACTGCATGACATAGGACGTCTGATCATGTACACAAAGATACCGGCTGAATGCCGTAATATATTCTCTCAGGTAGCAAAACAACCTCAACTACTCTTTAAGGCAGAAAGGGAGCAACTTGGGTTCAACCATACTGACGTCGGAGGCCTCCTTCTAAAGGAGTGGAAACTTCCGCAAAATCTTACCGAAGCAATAGCATGCCACCACAATCCGGACAACGCATTACAGTATCCGGTTGAAGCCGCTATCATCCATATTGCCGATATACTGGCTCACGCCATGCAATTAGGAAGCAGCGGAGAGAAATACGTTCCCCGTCTTTCTGAGGGCGCGTGGGCAAAACTATCATTTCCGACCTCAATGTTGCCGTTTTTGTTTAAACAGGGGTTACAGCATGCAGACATTGCGATGCAGATTGTCTTGCCGGCCAAGAAATGAAGAAACCTACGAAAAAAGACATCCAAATTCAAGCTCTGCAAGAACGTGTAGACTATATAGAGGGTGCTTTTACAAAGCTGCTCGCCTTTGCGAGCGAACTTGTATCAAGCAGGGAATTCAATAAGTATCTGATTGATAGTACAGATCCATTGTATATTTTAGATGTCGGGTTTGCGCATATCAAGCGACTGCTTTCATTTGAAGAGATGGCGTTTTATCTTATAGAAGAGAAAGACGCAAGCTTCTACGCAGCACGCTGCGAACCTGAATCAAACATTGAAAATTTGCGGGCTGAAGTTGCTCAGTGCATAGAAGACGGCACCTTTGCATGGGCCCTCAGGCAGAACCACCCCATAGTTGTCCCATCAAAACTCTCTGAACTCAAGCTTGTCTTGCATGTCCTGGGGACCCAAGCCCGAACTCGTGGAATGTTTGTCGGCTCTATTAAAGATGAAAACCTTAAAATCAACGACCTGTCAGTTACGATGCTATCCATAACAGTACAGGACATTTCCTATGCGCTGGAAAGTGGGATGCTTTATCAAATCCTCCGGGAAGATAGTGAGATACGATTGAGTTCAGTAGTGGAGACCGCCACGGACGGAATTATATCGATCGACTCGCAGGGGAAGATAGTTTTATGGAACAAAGGAGCTGAACGAATCTTCGGTTATACAGCCAAAGAAGTTTACGGGAAAGACATGTCATTTATGTTGCCTCCTGGATACCTGGCAGCTCATCGCCAGGCAATCAATAATCTACTTAAAGGGACCAGCAAGCTAAAGCATAGGGGTAAAGCCTTAGAGGTCTCAGGGTTGAGAAAAGACGGAAGAGAGGTCCCTATTGAAATCACGGCCGCAAAATGGGAGACAAAGGAACAAGCATTTTTCACAGTCATAATAAGAGACATTACCGAGCGCAAGCTGGCGACGGAGGCAATTTTACAAAGCCATCGGGCACTTGGAGAAGCCTACAACGAACTCAAGGCAGCGCAATTTCAGATTCAACAGCAGGAGAAGATGGCCTCCATCGGACAACTTGCAGCGGGAATTGCCCATGAGATAAAAAACCCGCTGGGGATCATTGTGCAGGGCGTGGATTTTCTTGAGGGCTCACTCTCAGACAGCCTGCTGGCAGATGCGTCGGAACGGATCAAAAAGGCGGCCCTGAGAGCTGACAAGATTGTTAAGGACCTGCTCAGTTTTGCCCGTCAGTCTACTCCTGCACTGGAGAAAATGGATATCGTTTCCATTATAGAGGAAACGCTGTCCCTTGTGGAGCATCAGCTTAACCTCAAGAACATCAATATCATAAGGCAGTTTGAAGAGGGCGCTCTTATGGCCTTTATTGACAGCAACCAGATGAAACAGGTATTTATTAACATGCTGCTTAACGCAGCCGATGCCATGGATCATGGGGGCACCATAAAGATAGATGCGGGGATGACCGTGACACCCACCGGCAAACCTGCCGTACGTATAGTCTTCAGTGACAATGGACGCGGCATTGAGCCGGAAAACCTCTCGAAGGTATTCGATCCGTTTTTTACCACAAAAAGGGATACGGGCGGGACAGGGCTGGGACTCTCGGTATCACGCGCGATAATCGAGCACCAGGGGGGAACAATCACCATAGAAAGCCGGGTGGGAGAAGGGACAAGAGTTCTTGTGACCCTCCCTCCTCCTGAGCAAATAAAGGAGGTTTTAGATGGCTGACAGGACAAAGATTCTGATGATCGACGACGAAGAGGATTTAGCCTATTTTGTGCGCGTGAACCTGGAAAAGACCGGCAAATTCACTGTCTTATCTGCAACAAGGGGATCGGAAGGGATTAAACTGGCTAAAAGCGAAAAACCCGATCTTATACTCCTTGATCTGGTGATGCCGGAGATGGACGGGGGTCAGGTGGCCGCTCAACTGCTGGCGAACACGTCAACAAAGAAAATACCCATAATATTTCTCACCGCCCTGGCGGAAAAGGAGCAAGTGGAAGCCTATGAAGGAAAGATAGGCGGAAGGGATTACATTGCAAAGCCGGTGACCAGCGAAGAGCTGATTGTCCGCATCGAATCGGTCCTGGGGAAAGAGGCTTAAAGAATTCGTTTGTCAGAAACGGAATTTCTCGAACACTTTGGTCTTTATCAGCTCCAGGCTAACGTGCTTT
>JBEKJD010000039.1:0-14656 GCA_050011415.1 Dissulfurispiraceae bacterium
GCCTTTAAAACAGCTTCGAAACTTCCGTGTGATACCATCATGTCCGCGCTTAATGCACTGTTACCCTGGGATATTCGGATCACGGAAGCCTGCGATGCAGATTTGTCCTTTCATCCGCGATATGACGCTAAAGGCAAGGTCTATTTTTATATCATCGCCAACATGCCGGTCCTTTCTCCCTTTGTCCATAACTATGCGTGGAGGGTCTCTCAGAGCCTTGACTTTCAGGGAATGTGCATTGCTGTCAGCCTGGTGCAGGGGACCCATGATTTCACATCATTCAGGGCCAGCGGTTGCGGGGCAAAAGAACCAACAAGGACTATCTTTCACAGCTCTATGGAGAAAATCGATGTAATAGATTTCATGACAGCAGGAATCCGGGGAAATTTCATGAAGCTGAGAGTTGAAGGGGACGCTTTCCTTAGACATATGGTGAGAAATATTGTTGGGACTATCATTGAAGTCGGCAAAGGAAAGCTCAGGTCCGAAGCTATCGTTGAACTTCTTGAAGCGAAGGACAGAAGGCTTGCAGGCCCTACGGCGCCGGCAAGTGGTCTATTCCTGGAAAGGGTCAACTATTAGCCTGTTCTATTGCCCTTCCTGTTCTATCTTTTCCATTATTTCTCTTTTTTCCTGGTCATCTCTGCAGTAAATTGCAAAGGGCAAGATTTTCAGCCGTTCCTCGCTGATATCTTCGCCGCACTCCTCACATATTCCGTACGTTCCCTCTTCCAATTTCCGGAGGGCCGCATCAATTTTAATAAGTGTTTCTCTATGGGTACTAAGCTGCTTAAGGCTGATGTCCTCTGCAAGATCGACAACAGACAAGTCACCATCATCCATTACCGTCTCGACAAGCTGTTTGTTTTCACCGGACTTGAACCTCTTAATCTCCTTTTTTGCTTCCCTGATAATATCCTCTCTTTTCTGGATCAATAGTTTTCTTAATCGTTCTATGCGAGAGCTCTCATCTTCGGCAGTGTTTTCAACCGGCGCCTTTTTCGGTTTCTCCTGCGATGTTTTTTTTGTTTTTCCTTCAGGTTTTTGCGGCATTATTCCTCCTCCCAAGACATGTTATAGGTTACAGGCAAAAAACCCATAACCTATGTCCTATGCCCCATCGCCTGCTTTTTCAGCTGACACGTCTTCTTTAAATACCTCAATTATGCTTCTGACCTTAATGCCGGCCTGTTCCAATGCCTTCTGAATATCAGGGAGTTTCGCATCTGTTACCTTAACAATAAAGTTGTTGTTCATAGCCACTTCAGACCTCCATAATCTCTTTTTCTTTATGGTGAAGGACTTCATCCACTTTACTGATAAACGAATCTGTGATCTTCTGTATTTCTTCCTGAAGCTTTTTAACATCATCCTCGCTCAGGTGCTGTTCTTTCTCTGACTTCCTCACCTCATCGATTACATCCCTTCGTATGTTCCGGACAGCGATTTTTGACTCTTCAGCCCTTTTCCGTACCACTTTCACCAATTGTTTCCTTCTTTCCTCTGTAAGTGCAGGGATATTAAGACGTATGACTTTGCCGTCGTTGCCGGGAGTCAGCCCGAGATCGGATTTGAGTATCGCCTTTTCGATTTCGGGAATAAGCTTTTGGTCCCAAGGCTGGATCGTTATCTGCCTGCTGTCGGGTATCCCGAGCGTGGCAGCCTGGTTGATTGGCGTATGAGTGCCGTAATAATCAATAAATATGTTGTCAAGCAAGGAAAGAGACGCCCTTCCCGTCCTTATGGAAACAAGTTCTTTTTTCAGCGCATCCACTGCGCCGATCATTTTGTCAGTGGTCTTCTTTTTAATGTCCTGCATGCTGCACCTCGTACATTACCGCAGAAACGCCCTGCTCTATCTCGGCTCTCCTGAAACTAAGGTCCCAACTCTTTTGCCGCCAACAATGTTTTTTATATTATCCGACTTTTTAATGTCAAAGACAACAATCGGAAGATTATTATCCATGCACATGGAAATCGCGGTAGAATCCATAACTTTCAGATTATACTTCAGAACATCCAGATATGATATTTTATCATACCTCCTGGCATCCGGGTCTTTCATCGGGTCTGCCGTGTAAACACCGTCTACCTTGGTGCCCTTGATGATAATTTCTGCTCCGATCTCCATTGCCCTCAGAGCTGCAGCAGTGTCGGTAGTAAAATAGGGATTGCCGGTCCCTGCGGCAAAGATTACCACTCTGCCCTTCTCAAGATGGCGGATCGCTCTCCGCCGTATATACTGCTCCGCCAGTTCCCGCATTTCGATTGCCGACTGAACTCTCGTCTGCAATCCAAGCCTCTCAAGCGCGTTCTGGAGCGCAAGTGCGTTGATGACCGTTGCAAGCATCCCCATATAATCTGCTGACGCCCGTTCCATACCTCTGACAGAGGCCTCGACACCCCTGAAAATATTTCCGCCGCCTATTACAACAGCGATCTGTATCCCTGATTCAACAACTTTCCTGATTTCAAAAGCCATGAACTCAACAGTTGCAGGGTCAATCCCGTATCCACGGTCACCCATAAGCGCCTCTCCGCTCATCTTCAGGAGAATTCTCTTATAGCCTGCGGCCCGCGTCGGCGTCTTTGATTTAGCTCTCACAGGGACCACTCTTCTCCAGACCCTCTCCTAACTGAAAACGCGCAAACCTTCTAAAGACAATATTCTCACCCAGCTTTGCGATTTTGGCGGTGATGATATCTTTGACTTTCTGCTTGCCCTCCGGGTCCTTTATGAATATCTGGTCAAGAAGACAGGTATCGGTATAAAATTTTTCCAGCTTGCCTTCAAGGATCTTTTCAACAACTTGCGGAGGCTTATTTACAACCTGCGCACGGTAAATCTCCTTTTCCCGCTCAATAAGATCCAGGGGCACTGCCTCTCTCGACAGATATGCCGGATTGGCTGCTGCTATGTGCATCGCAATATCCTTCATCAAACTCCTGAAATCATCAGTTCTGGCAACAAAGTCAGTCTCGCAATTGACCTCAACCAGCACCCCGATCTTGTCCATATGGATATAAGAGCCGACAAGACCTTCCGATGCCGTCCTTGCCGCCTTCCTGGCAGCAGTTGCAAGTCCCTTTTGCCTCAGCATATCAATTGCCTTTTCCATATCGCCGCTGCTATCTGTAAGCACCCGCTTACAGTCCATAAGTCCGGCGCCTGTCTTTTCGCGCAATTCTTTCACCATCTCAGATGTAATCATTCTGCAGCTACCTCCTGACCCTCGGTTGCCGCAATTTTAGCTTTCATAGCATCTTTTGCGGCCTCATCTTCCTTTGCCTTTTCAAGTTCGTGCTTTCTCTCCAGAATAGCATTTGCCACCTTGGAAGAAATGAGTTTAATAGCTCTTATCGCATCGTCATTGCCGGGGATAACATAATCAATTTCGTCAGGATCGCAATTCGTGTCGACGACAGCTACTATGGGAATGGAAAGCCTCTTTGCTTCGGCTACGGCAATTCTCTCTTTTCTTGGGTCAATGATAAAAAGCGCACCGGGCAGCGAGGACATATCCTTTATACCACTCAAGTTTTTTTCAAGGTTGGTCCTCTCCTTCTCGAGCATTGCAATCTCTTTTTTCTTCAGAACATTATAGGTGCCATCTTCTTTCATAGTTTCGATCTTCTTTAACCGCTCAATGCTCTTTTTGACCGTAGTAAAATTTGTCAGCATGCCCCCAAGCCAGCGGTTGTTAACGTAAAAGGAACCGGATCTCCTGGCTTCTTCAGCAATGGAATCCTGCGCCTGCTTCTTGGTCCCGACAAAAAGGACAGGCGCCCCGGCAGCGGCCACGCTTTTGATAAAATTGTAAGCCTCAATAAGCCCTTTAAGGGTTTTTTGAAGATCCACAATGTGTATCCCGTTTCTCTCACCGAAAATAAATTTCTTCATCTTCGGATTCCAGCGCTTCACCTGGTGGCCGAAATGGACACCGGCTTCCAACAGTTCTTTCATCGTTACTATGCTCACTGATCCTCCTTAAGGTTTTCCCTCCGCCTTCCCTCATTAACTCATTGGATCAAAATATAATTTGAACCCTGAGACCATCTGAGGACATTTACCGGCGTGTGTTTTTGAATATGAAATATAGCATACATACCGCTTCTTTATCAAGGCAACTGCGCTTTTGCAATACCTGACCTTGACAGCAGGCAGGCAGCAAAGTAATATTAATGAAGTGAATAATATGAGAGTACTCATAGCTGACGACTCTATGCTCATGAGAGACATCCTCAAAGAGAGCATCCATGAGACCTTCCCACAGATAGAAGTCCGCGACGCAGCATCCGGAGATGAAGCCCAAAAAATGCTCCAGCGGGAACATTTTGATCTGCTGCTGTGCGACTGGGAAATGCCGGGACTGAGCGGTATAGACCTTTTGAAATGGGTAAGAAGTACTCCCGCATTTAAAACACTCCCCTTTGTCATGGTGACCGGGACTACAGCCAAGGAAAGCGTAGTAGAGTGCATCAATGCAGGGGTGACGGACTATATAGTAAAGCCGTTGACGCCTGAAGCCCTCTGCCAGAAGATAAAAAAAATCTTGAAGCTGTAGCGTGATGAATGATGGAGATGGAGTCGGGTCAGCCGATGCTACTTATCAACCATCATGGGAACAGTGATGGAGAAAGCGGGAGACTGTTTGGCACAACTGTGACGACTTTTGAACGGCTGGAATATTCTATTTTTTGGCGATGTTGTGGTGTTACTGTATGCAAAACAAGCCCTCCTACTGCCTGGGCAAGCACGTTGCGGTGAATGCCCGAATGCAAGGGCGCGGCCGTCAGTTTTACCAACTCACTGCTGCAAACAACTGCAACGATGAAGATACCGGTGTAAATAATATTTCTTGCGTTCACCATATTTCTCATATATTGTGAACAGGCAAGTCTTATGCCAGACAAGGTCAAATAAAGTGCAAAAAGTCAAAGACTGAAGCGCTAACCAATTACAATAAAAGGATATTTTCCAACATTCTCTGTTCCGTCCCCGACCTTCTCCCTTTTATCTATTACCTGATTTTTATACGGCAGTATTTTCCAGTTGTTTATCGGTCCACGGAAATTTTTTCCCGCCGGCCTGAGGAGATGCGGTATTTTCATCAGGTAAGCATCACCACTTTACTCCTAAAGCAGGCAGAAAATATTCTTTCATAGAACATAATCAGCAATGATCCCTGCAATCCGTTCGGCGTTATTTTTGTCGTTGTTGAACACCAGATGGTAATCTTTTAAGTCTTTGGAATCACGGTTAAGGAAATCGCGGACAAAAGCATCTCTCTGGCGCTGTTTTTTCTCAATAAATAATTCCGTCTCGGAGGCAGAAAGACCAGTGCGTTTAGATATATATTCAGTCTTGAACTTCAGCGAAGCGTAGAGCCTGAAGTGGAAGCAATTGTCAAAAGACTGTGTAATGATAGCAGAGCCTCTCCCGACAATAATGACATTGCCGCCCAATGCAAGGGCAACGATCTCCTTGCAGAGGAGCCTATAGTAGTCATGTTCATTCAGCCAGTTAGGAGAAAGGGTCGAAATGACATCTTCTACAACACGGGATTTTTCTCCCAGCCTCGCAAGGACGCTCTCTATGAGGTGATGGGTCTTTGCGACCTCATCGAGTAAAGCCTTGTCCATAATCGGCCACTGCTCACCTGTTTTTTCTTCAAGTATCGCCTTGAGCTTTTCAGCTGTCGGGTACCCTTGACAGCCAAACTCTCTCGAAAGCGTTATAGTCGGCTTCTTCTTTTCCTTCTCAGTGACCTCTTTCGCAGCCTTGCGCGTCAGTTCCATAAAGTTTGTAAGCCTCTTCTCAACAGACGGTATCAACTTTCTCTCCGGCATATTACCTCCACGTTAGATTAGGAATAATTAAATACACCTGACCAAAATACACTCTGTCACCTCAAGCAGCGGTCCCCAAACAGTTCCTGCAAACTCAGACTATGAATGGTCCACAGTAAATAGTTTTTTTACCATAAAAGAAGAATATCATGTAAGAAGAAAAGTAGCAAGAAAAAGTAGAACTCCAGAACTACGTCAAGACGTCGTATGTCATACGACAGGCATGAAAACAATGGAGGAGTTTCGATGCTGTTGTGGCAAATGTCAGTGCTTAGTGGTAAAATTTAAAATTATGATAAGTTTGGGCTTTTCTCCCTGTCCTAATGATACGTTCATATTTTACGCTCTTGCAAACAAGCGAATCGACACTCAAGGTCTGGACTTCACTCTCCATATGGAAGATGTGGAGACACTTAACACGCTCGCTGTAGGCAGGGAGCTTGACGTGACAAAGGTATCATGTCATGCGTTTCGTTATCTTCAGGACGACTATCAGTTTCTGAATACCGGCGGTGCGTTAGGCAGGGGCTGCGGTCCGCTGGTCATAGCAAGAGACCGGAAGAATTTTTTCTTCGCTAAACCCTTTAAAGACCTGAAAATAGCGATTCCGGGCAGGCTTACTACAGCGGCGCTTTTGTTGGAACTTTATTTTGCTTCCACCTTTAACACCCAGCCTGCGGAACTGGTCAGCATGCCGTTCCACAGCATTATGCAGGCAATCAATGATGGTGCGGTGGATGCCGGTCTGATAATCCACGAGAGCCGCTTCACCTATCAGGATTTCGGTCTTGTCAAGATAATCGATCTGGGGGAATGGTGGGAAGAAGAGACAGGCTTGCCTATTCCCCTTGGCGGCATTGTCGCGAAAAAGTCTCTGGGACCTCAGGTCATAATAACGATTGAAAACCTTATAAGAGCAAGTATAAACTACTCACTGTCACATAAAAGCGAGGCAATCCTTTATATTAGAAAGTACGCCCGGGAAATGGACGAAGGAGTAATGCTGAAGCATATCGAACTTTACGTTAACGATTACACATTGGAATTGGGAGAAATCGGGCAGGCCGCTCTTGGCGAACTTTTAAAGAGAGCAAACAGCATACCATTAACGCATTAGCGTTGTTCATAGTGAGGACCATTTATGAAATATAGCATGGACGCTTTTATCAAAGATCCGAAAATAGCGTATTTTTCGATGGAAATTGGCGTACGGAGTGATATGCCGACCTACAGTGGCGGTCTTGGCGTATTAGCCGGGGACACTATCAAATCAGCCTCTGACCTGAACCTCCCCGTAGTTGCAGTGACCTTACTGACAAAAAAGGGATATTTCAGACAAGAGCTCGATGTTTACGGCAGACAGACGGAACTTCCCGATGAGTTTGACCCGCAACGGTTCATGGCGCCTCTCCAGGAACGGGTAGTCGTTAATATCGAGGGGAGAGAGGTTGTCATCGGCTCATGGATATATCTTGTTGAAAGTGCTACCGGCGGGAAAGTCCCCATTATTTTTCTCGATGCAGACTTCGCGGAGAACGCACCCCAGGACAGGGCCATTACCCATTGCCTTTATGGCGGTGAAGTCGACTACCGGCTTAAGCAGGAAATTGTGCTCGGCATCGGCGGCACACGAATGCTTGACAAACTGGGATTCCAGATCAAGAAATATCATATGAACGAGGGGCATTCGAGCCTGCTGATACTTGAATTGCTCAAAAAATACAAAAAAGATATTGAAGAAGTATGGGATGAAAATCTCGTCTGGGATGTCGAGAAAGTCAGAAGTTTGTGCGTCTTCACCACACACACGCCGGTGGCGGCAGGTCATGACAAGTTCACGTATGATACTGTACAGCGCATAATGGGTGAAGTCATTCCCCTGAGTGCCGTAAAAGAATTTGCGGGACAGGACAACCTTAATTTAACTCTGCTCGCCCTGAATCTCAGCAACTATATAAACGGAGTGGCGAAAAAACACGGCGAGGTTTCCAAAGGGATGTTCCCCGGATACACGATCCATGCCATAACAAACGGGGTGCATTCTTTTACCTGGACGTGCGACAGTTTTAAAAGACTCTATGACAAATACCTGCCGGGCTGGGCTAATGAGCCTGAGATATTCGTGAGGGTCGGCCGCATCCCGGACAATGAGTTATGGGAAGCACATATGGAAGCTAAAAGGAACCTTATCGACTATGTAAACCGCGAGACGCAGGCGGGAATGAATTATGATACTCTTACCATCGGATTCGCCAGGAGGGCCACGGCGTATAAGAGAGCAGACCTGCTTTTTGCCGATATGGACCGGCTGGCTCGCATGGCCGAAGGGAGGCTTCAGATTGTATACGCCGGAAAGGCCCACCCGCACGATGAATCGGGTAAAAAGCTGATAGAGCATATATTTGAAATAAAAGAACGGCTCAAGGACAAGATACGCATCGTATTCCTGAAAAATTACAGTATGGATATCGCACTGAAAATCACATCGGGTGTTGATGTCTGGCTCAATACGCCGCTCAGACCGCTTGAGGCCTCGGGAACCAGCGGAATGAAGGCAACTCACAACGGAGTCCCGAATTTCAGTGTGCTCGACGGATGGTGGATCGAAGGGCATATCGAAGGGTTTACCGGATGGGCTATAGGACCTTCACCTGATGTACCGGCTGATCCGGCCCGTGATGCGGATGACCTGTATTTCAAGCTTGAGAGCATTATCATGCCGACTTTTTATAATGAAAAAAGTCTTTGGATACGCATCATGCAGAACGCCATTGGCAAAAATGCCTACTATTTCAATTCCCACAGAATGATGCGAAGATATGTAACAGAGGCGTATATAAGATAGCTCCTGACCTATCACCCGGTCTGAGATATTTTATCCAAAACCTGTCTTATCTTTACAAGGAGGTCACGGGGCGTAACCGGCTTTGAAATAAAATCAATCCCTTCTTCCAGGATACCTTTTTTATTAATTATGTCTACCGTATAGCCACTGGCAAAAAGGACCTTCACATCAGGTTTTGTCTTCTTTATCTCATTAACAGCTTCTTTACCGCTTTTCTTCGGCATTATTACATCGATCATAACTAATCGTATCATGTCTTTGTTATCAATAAATTTAGTTACAGCGTCTTCTCCGTCAACTGCCTCTATGACTCTGTAGCCGTATTCTTCCAAAACATTTTTCGTCAGGACCCGCACTTCTTCATTGTCCTCGGCAATCAGAATAGTCTCCGCATTCCCTCTTGGAGGGACCACTTCAACCGCTTCTTCATTTTCATTCCTTGATTTGACCAGTGGCAGATATATCTTGAATGTCGTACCCTTGCCAGGTTCGCTGTATACCGTAATGTTGCCATTATGCTGTTTTATTATTCCGTAAACAATTGAAAGTCCCAACCCGGTCCCTTTTCCCATCTCCTTAGTCGTAAAAAATGGCTCAAAAATCCTCTGCCGGGTTTTTTCATCCATCCCCATGCCCGTGTCCGTCACTGAAAGGATTGCATACTTGCCCGGCCCAGGCAGTTCCTGTGTTTTTAAACATGCCTCATCCAGTTCTACAACATCTGTGCCTATGGCCAGCATCCCCCCATGGGGCATGGCATCCCTTGCATTGGTGCAGAGGTTCATCAATACTTGCTCTATCTGGCCCGGGTCTACCATCACGGTCAAATCTGTGTATGCAAGTTCTGTTTTAAGTTCTATATCTTCACTGATAAGTCTTAACAGGAGCTTTTCCATCTTCTTTATAAGAGCATTAAGGTCTGTCTCTTCAGGAGCTATTATCTGTTTTCTGCTGAAGGCAAGGAGCTGCCGGGTCAGGTTGGCCGACTTTTCCGCAGAGCTGAGTATCTGGTCTAAATACAGCCTTGTTTCGCTGCCCTTCTCGATTTTCATAGCTAAAAGGTGCGCGTATCCGATTATTGCAGTCAGCATGTTATTGAAGTCATGCGCTATTCCCCCGGCAAGCTGTCCTATTGCCTCCAGCTTTTGCGATTGCCGGAGCTGCTCCTCGAGCTTTTTCCGTTCCGTTATGTCTTCCTTGACCGCAATGTAATGGGTAATTATTCCCTCAGTATTTCTTACCGGAGAAATACTGGCTGATTCCCAGAAGAGTTCCCCGTTCTTCTTCCTGTTATGAAATTCTCCGTGCCATACATTACCGGAGCTGATGCCGGCCCATAATGTTTTGTATGCCTCCCGCGGTGTATCTCCGGACTTAAGAAACCGCGGATTCTTTCCTATTACTTCCTTGCCTGCATAACCTGTTACCTCGCTGAATTTCGGATTAGTGAATTCTATATCACCCGCGGCATCCGTAATCATGATTGAGACAGGGCTCTGTTCAATAGCAAGAGATAACTTTATGAGAGATTCATTTTTTTGGATAAGTTCTTCCTGATAACCGTGTATTGCATCCCGCATGTCACTGAAACTTTCCACGAGAGTTCCTATTTCATCGCGGCCCATTTTCAGCAGCGGCACATTAAAGTCTCCATCGGCAAGCCTTCTCGATGCACTGGCAAGGCGCTTGACAGGCCTGCTCACGATCCTCTCTATCGTAAGCCAGACTGTTAGAAAAAATGCTCCGATAATTGTCAGCAGGGAAATCATCAGTTCTCTGTGACGTTTCCATACAGCGGTCAATCGCGGCCCGTAGTCTTCAACCAGTATAAGTTTGCCGAGGTTCACATCAAGATAATTAATCGGCTTCTCAAAAATATGGGTATGCTGCATGACCCCCGCAGCCGGCAGCTGAGATGAGTGAAGAGGGTAAATCATTTTACCGTCGGCAGTAAAAAGCTGAATGCTTATCCAGTCCTTGTTCCTCCTCTTGAGGGAAGTCAAATTATCGTAAATAGCGTCAAGCTGGTGTCCCAGCAACAAGGGGATCAACAGCTCTACCACGCTGTCAAGGTGCATCTCCAATGATTTGTTATGTTCGACTTCAGTGTAGTCAAGTATATGCGGCATCCAGTAGCCGTAAAGGAATGCAAATAGAAGGACACTGAAACACAAAAGGGGCGCCACTATCTTTATCCTCAAACGCATAAAATACTACTCCTCACTCCAATAAGGGGTCCAGTAATCATCGAGCCCCCAAGTACTCATTGCCGCATAATCACCCGCACGGGCAGGCATTATTTCTTTAATCGGTATCCTGGACAGCAATTTCCTGCCCTCCGGGATGAGCCCCATATCAAGCAGCGCACGACGCACCTTCTCCCTGTCAATTTTTGCCACCCGCGGATGAGCGGCGACGGGATGAGACGGTATCTCCCGAGTTGTATATAAAATCCTCAGGGAATCACGGATTTCCTGTTCCTGCTCACCCAAAGTCTTTTCAACACCCCCTCCGGCAGCGGCAAGGCCTTTTACGACGTGAAGATATACGGAACTGTGTGTTTTAACATAAAGAGGTTTGACAGTAACGTGATACATCCTTTCGAGGTCGGCACGAATAAGCATTGAAGCGCCAATGGCATTCGGCGAAGGGAAAGCAACTACCTTTCCATTCAACTCGGACAAGTTTTTTATAGGGCTGTCTTTAGGCACTACCAGTATTCCGCGCAATGGAGACTTGTCACGCACAAGCGGGATATATTTCTGAGACATGCTTCCTACTAACATAAAATATGGGTTCATATATACAAAATCAAAATTTCCATTGAGGAATTCCTTTTCAAAATCCTGGATTTTAAGAGTAGTAACCAACTTGAAGGCAAGTCCCGTTCGTCTTTCCAGTTCATCAATGACGGGTTTCCATACGGCATAAAGCTTGCGCTGTTCAAATTGGGGGACCACGCCGAATGTATAGCTTTCAACTGCAAGGGCATAATTGTTGTGTACCAGTTCCAGACAACCGAATATAATAGCTGTTAGAACTGATATGAGAACGATACTAAGGGACCACGACAGGTGATTTCGTTTCTTCATAGTAACGGCCCTCTCATAAACAAATTATACTCCTGTTAGTATAAATATCTATTCCCGAAACATAGAGCAGTTTCTCAGTGATGCAGGTATAGAGGGTGTCTGTCCTTTTCATGATCGAGAAGCCATTGTTTTACTGCGATTCCGCTTGAATAGCCGCCGATAGTGCCGTCTGATGCAATGACCCTGTGGCATGGCAGTATGATCGGCAGCGGATTTTTCTTGAGCGCCTGACCCACAGCCCGAACAGCTTTTGGACTTTCTGCATGTTCGGCGATCCAAAAGTATGAACGGGTCTCGCCATAGGGTATTTTCCTTAAAACCTTCCACACCTTCTGTTCGAATACAGTCCCCCCAATAAATTTTATTCCCTGCCTGAACGCCTTCAGCTTGCCGGCGAAATAGGCATCCAGCTCGGTCCTGAAACGGTTGTTGAGCGGCAGGGCGCTCTTCTGAGACCCGGCAGCATTCACTGGACTCTCCCGGATAGCCAGTTCCACCAGAAAGGCGCCCTCAAAAACACAATAAATGCTGCCGATGGGGCTGGTATACTTAAAAACATCGAATGACATTGTAAAATTGTATCACGTATATTTATAATTAATAAATGCGTTTCAAGCTGGTCTTGCTTATTCTGGCTATAGCCGTTGGTTCGGCAGTCGGCGGTTATCTTTCCATTGCACAGGGCACCCCCTCAGTTGCTGAACTGAAAAATTACCGTGCTACCAACGGAACGAAAGTTTACGCCGACGATGGCTCTTTGATAGGTGAATTCAAAGTTGAGAAGGGGATATTTCTCCCTTACGAAAGAATCCCCGATAACGTGAAAAATGCTGTAATTGCCGTCGAAGACTCCCGTTTCTGGCGCCACAGAGGCATTGACTATATCGGGATCGCCCGCGCTCTTGTTCAGGATATTATTCATGCGAGCCTGAAAGAAGGCGGGAGCACTATAACCCAGCAACTTGCCAAAATAATGTTCCTTTCCCCTGAAAAGACCCTCAAAAGAAAAATCCGGGAGGCCCAGCTTGCTGTAAGACTTGAAAAAGAGCTGTCAAAAAAAGAAATCCTTGAGCTGTATCTTAACAAAGTATATTTGGGTCACGGCGCCTATGGTTTCGAGATGGGATCGCGGGTATATTTCGGCAAATCGGCAGGTCAACTGTCGCTTCCTGAGGCAGCTATGCTGGCAGGACTTATCAAGGCGCCCTCCACCTATTCTCCCTACAATGACCTTGTCAGGGCCAAGGAACGGCAGGAAGTCGTGCTGGCGAGAATGGAAGAGGAAGGGTATATAACTGCCTCTCAAAGGACCGCTGCAAAAGCCGCTCTGCCATCCCTTTCGTCATTAAGGTCCAATACGGACACTTACAATTATTTCCTCGAATATGTCAGGCAGCAGATGGAACAGAAATACGGGGTTGAAATGGTCTATAAAGGCGGAATGAAGGTGTATACCACTCTAAGCAAAAACGCTCAGATGCAAGCCCAGAGGTCTCTGCAGGAGGGTTTGCGCGAGGTTGACAAGCGGCGGGGCTGGCGGGGACCCGTCGGTCATAGGGATTTGATAAAAGAAGATACGTCGGAGCACAAGGTATCCTTTACCGCATCGGCAGGAGATATATCAACAGGTACCGTGATATCGGTCAGCCCCAGGGAAGCGGTTGTCAAAGCACGGGGACTTACCGGCAATCTGCTGCTCAGCGATGCGCTCTGGGCTGTGAATAGCGCCGGCAAAGCCGTAAAGAAGCCTGAATCATCAAAGACTTTAAAACTGACCGATATCCTCCATCGCGGCGATATAATATGGGTAAAATTCAGGAGCATTGCCAGTAAAAATGTCACTTTCAGCCTTGAGCAGGAGCCGGAAATTGAAGGAGCTCTCGTTGCTCTGGAGCCTGAAACCGGTTATGTGAGAGCAATAGTCGGAGGCTATAGTTTCACGAGAAGCGAGTTCAACCGTGCCCTTTATTCAAAAAGACAGCCTGGTTCTGCTTTTAAACCAATTATATATGCCGCTGCTTTGGAGCATAATTTCACTCCGGCAAGCGTAATCATCGATTCTCCTGTCTCGTATCCAGGCGGGCCGGCAGGCGCGTGGCAACCTGAGAACTATGACCATAAATATTACGGCCCTACCAGACTGAGGGAGGCACTTGCTTATTCAAGGAACATAGTGACCGTGAAACTCCTGGAGGCGGTAGGTATTGATTCTGTAATTGCATTTGCACAGGAAATAGGTATAGAAGCCGGCATACCAAGGGAACTGACTATCGCACTCGGCTCCATAAGTGTCAGCCCGATGGAACTGGCGCTGACATATTCCACGTTTGCCGACGGCGGGGTAAAAATGACACCCATCACAATCAAATACATTACCGATGCAAAAGGCACCGTGCTTGAGAGCAATGAACCCGAAGGCATTGAGACCATGGCTCCCCAAACAGCGTTCCTGATTACCTCGATGATGGAGGACGTTATCCGTTACGGTACTGGCACGCGGGCTGATATAGGGCGGCCTGCAGCCGGTAAAACCGGCACCAGCAACGATTACAAAGATGCCTGGTTTGTGGGCTACACGCCTCAACTCGTGGGATGTGTATGGGTCGGTTTTGATGATATGAGAAAATCGCTTGGCAGGGGTGAGGTCGGCGGAAGGGCAGCAGCTCCGATTTGGGCCAACTTCATGGGGAGCTTTCTTGCAGGCGAACCTGCTGACGACTTTCCTGTTCCGGAGGGCATCGTCAGATTGCCTCTTGACCCTGTGACTGGTCTGCTGGTACGCGATGAGCCTACAACAATGCTTGGGTTGTTGCAGCAGACTGAGACCCCGAAAATATATGAGTATTTTAAAGAAGGCACGCAGCCGACT
>JBEKJD010000040.1:0-14629 GCA_050011415.1 Dissulfurispiraceae bacterium
AGCAGTTTGTAGTCGATGCTGTCGACAAGCGCCTGCCATGAAGCCTCGATGATATTTTCAGAAACACCGACAGTCCCCCATTTGTGGGTCTCGTCACCGGATTCCACCAGGACCCGTACCCGCGCAGAGGTGCCCTTACCAGCAGTCAGGACACGCACTTTATAATCGAGCAGCTTGACTGATTTCAGTTCAGGATAGAACTTATCAAGCGCTTTTCTGAGAGCAGTGTCCAGCGCATTGACCGGACCATTCCCGGTAGCGGCAGTGTGCTCGATATTCTTGCCGACTTTTAACATAATAGTTGCCTCGCTAAGAGGCGTCTCATTTTCTTTCCGCTTCTCATCAATGACCCTGAACCCGATAAGATCAAAAAACCTGCGGTGAAGGCCCAGCGCTTTTTTCAGCAGCAATTCAAAGGACGCCTCGGCGCCCTCGAACTGAAAACCCTGGTGTTCCAGGTCCTTCAATGAATCGAGGATGCCCTGCACTTCAGGGGAGTGGGATTCGAGATGGATATTGAATTCTTCAGCCTTACGGAGAATATTGCTTCTGCCTGCAAGGTCGGATATCAGCACCCTTTGAGAATTGCCGACCAGCTCCGGTTTGATATGCTCGTATGTTTCGGACCTCCTTTGTACGGCGCTGACATGAATGCCCCCTTTATGGGCAAAGGCGCTGTCGCCGACAAAAGGCTGCCTTTTGAAATGCTGCATGTTGGCGATCTCACTGACAAACCGTGACACATCGCGCAACTTGTTCAACCGGTCATCAGCGATACAGGCATATCCAAGTTTCAACTGGAGATTTGGAATAATCGAACAAAGATTTGCATTCCCGCACCGTTCGCCGATGCCATTGATCGTGCCCTGCACCTGAACAGCTCCGCTTTCAACAGAAATGACAGAGTTTGCCACGGCGCAATCAGAATCATTGTGGGCATGAATGCCGAGGGGGGTTTTGATGTGTTTGCCGATAGTCTGCACCGTCTGCCTGACCTCACTGGGGAGAGTGCCGCCGTTCGTATCACAGAGCACAATACAGTCGGCTTTGGCGGTTTGCGCTGCTTCAAGACACTTTAAGGCGAACTCGGGGTTGTCTTTGTATCCATCAAAAAAATGCTCGGCGTCGAAGAAAATCCTTTCGGCATGTTTCTTCAGAAAGCGGATTGAATTGTGGATAATGTCGAGGTTTTCTTCGAGAGAAATCCGCAAGGCCTCCTTTACATGGAAGTCCCAGGTCTTGCCGAATATTGTGATGACCGCCGCCTTTGCATCAACAAGGGCCTTTAAATTAGGATCGTCATCCGCGCGGTGTTTCGGGCTGTGCGTGCTGCCGAACGCCGCCACCACCGAGTGCGCAAGCTGGAGTTTCTTCACCTTCCTGAAATATTCGGCGTCCCTGGGGTTGGAGCCAGGCCATCCGCCTTCAATATAATGGATACCTATTTCGTCAAGCTTCTCGGTAATCCGCAGTTTATCCTCAACTGACAGAGAAATATCTTCTGACTGCGTGCCGTCCCTTAGAGTAGTATCATAAATCTCGACCTTGCGCATAGCTGTCTACTTTGCCGCCAAATCAAAGGCCTCATGAAGGACCCTGACAGCAAGCTCAGTGTATTTGAGGTCAATAATGCATGAGACTTTAATTTCCGACGTGCTGATCATTATTATGTTAATGCCGTGTTTGGCAAGCACCTCGAACATCCGGGCAGCAACTCCGGAATGGGTCCTCATGCCTACGCCGACAATAGAAATCTTGGATATGTCATCCCTGATCGCTACCCCTTTTGCACCGAGTTCCTTCGCAATCTCCCCGGTCAGTTTGAACCCCTTTTTACTGTCTGTCTTCGGCGCGGTAAAAGAGATGTCGGCTTCTTTGCCATCACTGCTCACATTCTGCACTATCATATCCACCACAATGCCTGCATCTGCAATCCTTTTAAATATGGTAGCAGCGATGCCCGGCCTATCAGGGACTCCTGTAAGGGTAATTTTTGTCTGGTTCTTATCGTAAGCTACCCCTGACACCACAACTTGTTCCATATCCTTGTCCTCCTTGGTCACCAATGTGCCCTGGTTGTAGTTGAAGCTCGACCGCACCACCACAGGCACCTCGTATTTCATGGCGAATTCTACCGACCGCGTCTGCAGCACTTTTGCGCCAAGGCTTGCAAGCTCGATCATCTCCTCGAAAGAGATCTTTTCGAGCTTCCTGGCATCAGGGACAATGTTCGGATCGGTAGTATAAACACCGTCGACATCTGTATAAATCTCGCACAGGTCGGCATCAAGCGCAGAGGCTATCGCTACCGCAGAGAGATCAGACCCTCCCCGCCCGAGTGTGGTAACGTCATCAGTCTCGGTGATCCCCTGAAAACCGGCTATAACCAGAATATAATTATCAGAAAGGGCCTTTATTGCCCTTTCACAGCTGATTTTCTCTATCTTGGCCCTGGTGTGGATATTATCGGTAATTATCCCCATCTGCCGTCCGGTAAATGCCATCGCCTTGTGTCCCAGTTCTTCTATAGCCATGGCAGTCAGCGCACTGGTTATCCGTTCCCCGGATGAAAGGAGCAGGTCCATTTCACGCTCGCTGGGATTTGATGAAATCTGGTTGGCAAGATTTATGAGCTTGTCCGTTTCTCCAGACATTGCGGAAACAACAACTACTACTCTGTTGCCTTCCTCTGCCGACTTTACCACACGTGCGGCAACCGCCTTGATCCTCTCCGTATTGCCAACGGATGTACCGCCGTATTTCTGAACAATAAGCATCAGCTCAGGCTTCCCTTGATAAAATAATCCATAAGCCGGTGTCCTTCTTCGATGATCATCCTGTCGCTTCTTTCCACGATTGATTCATCATAGGCCGTGTCTTTGTTGTTCCTCCTGTCCCGGCTGTCGTAGATGACAAACGGGACCGGTTCATCGGTATGGGTCCTGATTTTTACCGGTGTCGCATGGTCGGGCAGAAGCAGTATGCGATATTCCCTGAAGCGCTCTTCCAGCCCCTTCATAACAGAACCGACGACAAGGGCATCAAAGTCCTCTATGGCCTGTATTTTGTCTTTATAGTTTCCGGAATGTCCGGCCTCATCAGGGGCCTCGATATGAATATAGACGAAATCGACATCATTAAGGGCCCGAAGTGAATACTCAGCCTTGCCTGCATAGTTCGTATCAAGCCATCCGGTGGCGCCCGGCACGTCAAGTACTTCGAGTCCGGCGCAAATGCCAAGTCCCTTGGTAAGATCGACTGCGGAAACAAGCGCACCGCTTACGCCGTATTTCTCCTTATAAGTCGGAAGCTGCGGTTTTCTTCCCTGGCCCCACAGCCAGATACTGTTGGCGGCTTTCTTGCCGTTTTCAATCCGGTTCCTGTTTACCCTATGGCCTTCAAGCAGCGCAGGCGATCTGTTCATTAGCTCTCTGAGAACATCCTCTCCCTTGCCTGATGGTAAAAAATCGTCAATTTTCTTTCCAAGTATGTCGTGAGGCGGAGTGCACTCTATGTCCGCATATCCGTTTTTCCAGACCATCAGATGCCTGTAGCTGACACCGGGGTAGAATACAATATCCTCCCTGTCCAGACTTTCAGCTATCGTACCAATAAGCTCCCGCGCCTCTTCAGTCGATATGTGTCCGCTGCTGTAATCATCCATCACAGCGTGGGTCTTGTCTGCATCAAAAGTCAGAGTCACCAGGTTGCATCGGTAGGCAACGTCATTGGCGCCCAGTTCGACACCTATACTTGCAGCTTCAAGCGGCGCCCTTCCCGTATAATAGCGCTTCGGGTCATAGCCGAGAATACTGAGATTTGCAACATCAGAACCAGGATGCAAGCCTACCGGGATCGTGCGCACGCTCCCTATAATCCCTTCGCGGGCCAGCCTGTCCATATTTGGCGTTTGCGCCTTTTTAAGCGGCGTCAACCCTCCCAGGTCATCAAGCGGCCTGTCCGCCATTCCGTCTCCGACAATAACAATATATTTCATAATACTTTTTCGATTACTTTCCTTACTTCATTGAATTCGGCTTTGACCTTCACAGCTTCGTCAGCCACTTTGAAGACCGTATCAGGGTCCTTCAACCCGTTTCCAGTCAAGGTGCAGACTACGGTCCCGCCCGTTCTGAAAAACCCGGATTTGTATAATTTAATAACGCCGGCAAGCGATGCTGCGGAAGCCGGCTCACAAAAAATACCCTCACACGATGCAACAAGCTTATATGCAGCCAGTATCTCATCATCGGTCACCATGTCTATAAGCCCGCCGGATTCATCCCTGGCCGCCTCTGCGCTTTTCCAACTGGCAGGGTTGCCGATCCTGATTGCAGTAGCAATAGTCTCCGGTTTTTCTACACGATGGCCGAGGACGATAGGCGCGGCGCCCGCTGCCTGAAAACCCAACATCCTGGGCAAGCGCGTTGTAATGCCGGACGCATAATATTCGTTGTACCCTTTCCAGTAAGCAGTAATGTTGCCGGCATTGCCGACCGGCAGTGCGTGGTAGTCCGGCACAGCGCCAAGGTAGTCGCAAACTTCAAATGCCGCTGATTTTTGTCCTTCTATTCTAAAAGGGTTTATGGAATTGACAAGTGTAACCGGATATTTGGAGACCACCTCTTTGACAATCGTCAGGGCCTCGTCAAAATTCCCCTCAATTTGCAATACCGTGGCGCCATGCACCAGCGCCTGTGCAAGCTTGCCCCTCGCGATCTTCCCTTCCGGGATTACCACGATGGCCTTTATGCCTGCCCGGGCAGCATAGGCTGCCGCCGATGCCGATGTATTCCCTGTTGAGGCGCAGATTACTGCTTTTGATCCGGACTCTACCGCCTTTGAAAGCGCAAGAGTCATCCCCCTGTCCTTGAAAGAGCCTGTAGGATTGGCGCCGTCGAACTTAAAATAGATAGTGAGGTCGCCTTTTAGTTTTTCAGGCAGATTGACCGCTTTGATAAGAGGGGTATCACCCTCCAAAAGAGTCACAACCGGAGTGCTGTCGGTAACAGGAAAAAATCTTCTGTATGCTTCAATAATACCTTTCCACAACGTACGTGTAGCAGGATTACACGCTCCAATCTCCATATATTCTCCTTTAAAATCAGGCAATAGGCTATGGGCTAAAGGCTATAGGTAACAACATGGGAATCTTTTCTTTTTGCCCATCGCCCATTGCCTATAGCCTATTGCCTGATTTATTGTATGACGTCTCCCTCTATCAGCTCCACCTCGATGCCCTGCTCTTGTAAAGACTTGATCCCCTTTTCAAGGTTTTCTTCGGAGCCCTCAAGCTCAAGCATCATTTCACCAATCGTGTCGGTTACCCGTGCCCGCCGTATATTAGGTAATACATCATACTTCTTGGCCATAGTAAATATAACAGGTTCTTTAATAAGATTTTGAGGAAATGTCAATTTCACACGCCTCTTCATAGGCCCCTCCTTCGCACCCTCCAGCTATTGCCGGAACAATTGATACTTCATCCCCGTCCTTTACCGGCGTCTGTTCAGCCTGCAAGAAACGGATGTCCTCCTCGTTGACATAAACGTTGACAAACCTCCTGACCTTGCCCCCCTCTGATATCCTCTCGGCAATACCCGGGTAGCGCGTCTCAAGTTCATTGATAAGTCCGATCACATTGCCGGCCTGGCCTTCAACCTCTTCTTTCCCCTGAGTCAGCCGCTGAAGGGGCGTCGGTATCCTAACTTTTACCGCCATATAAACACCTCCTTAAAATCAGGTTATAGGTCATAGGTTATAGGCCATAGGCAAAGAACGATTTTTTTTGTTCTTTAATCCCATAACCAATTACCCATCACCCATTACCAATCTTTTTATATACCTCTTCAAAAGCACCCATGTTCGGTTTGATATGATGCACTCCTGTTGTGTGCCCGGTGAGGGCCTCCTGGGTTTTCAGGCCATTGCCGGTAATGCATATCACCGTTGTCTCGTCTCTGCCTATCCTTCCCTGCTCAATCAGCTTTTTTGCAGTTGCAACAGTAACCCCTCCTGCGGTCTCTGCAAAAATACCCTCTGTCTTTGCAAGCAGCTTTATCCCCTCGATAATCTCCTCATCGGAAACATCCTCTCCGTAGCCGCCGGTTTCCTTTACTATATGGCTTGCATAGTATCCGTCGGCAGGATTGCCGATTGCAAGAGATTTAGCCACCGTGTTGGGCTTGACCGGCTTAATAATATCCGTCCCCTGTTTAATGGCAAATGATATGGGAGAGCAGCCTGTCGCCTGAGCAGCAAAGACTTTTGTGTGCAGCTCTTTGATAAGGCCGATTTCCTTGAACTCCTTGAACGACTTCCACACCTTTGTCAGAAGCGAACCGCTTGCGCAGGGCACAACCACATTGTCAGGAGCTTTCCATCCTAATTGCTCGACTATCTCAAACCCATGCGTCTTGGACCCTTCAGCGTAGAAGGGCCTGATGTTTATATTGACAAAAGCCCACGGGTATTTATTGGCAATCTCGCTGCAAAGCCTGTTGACCTCATCATAATTGCCGTCGACAGCCACAAGATTAGGCTCATACACCAACGAGGCGACGATTTTGCTCTGCTCCAGTGTCGCAGGAATAAAGACAAAGCGTTTGAATCCAGCCTTGGCTCCATGCGCCGAAACCGAGTGGGCCAGGTTGCCGGTAGACGCGCATGCGACCGTATCAAACCCGAACTCCTTTGCTTTCGTAAGAGCAACGGCAACAACCCGGTCCTTGAACGACAAGGTCGGGTGCGCCACCGTATCGTCTTTAACGTATAATTCAGTGACGCCGAGGGCCCTGGCAAGGTTGTCAGCCTTTACAAGAGGAGTAAAGCCGGAATCGAGGCCCACCTGGGGCTCGCCGTCGATAGGCAGCAGCTCCTTATAACGCCAGAGGTTTTGTTCCCGCCTCTCTATGGTTTTGCGTTTCAATAACTTTTTAATACTCTTGTAGTCATACACTACTTCCAAAGGACCGAAGCAAAATTCGCATACATATATAGGATCAACAGGGTATTCCCTGCCGCATTCCCTGCACTTTAGGCCTCTTACATAACCCATAAGAACCTCCTGTTTATTCCCGCGAATTTAAAAATCGAACTCTCGCCGGAAAACTTTAGAATGAAATTATATTTTACTTTATACCGGAAAGAAAATCAAAGCGGCGCTTTTTCAGAAGTAGCGACCTTTCTCAAATCACAAAAAAGGTGCTAAACCGGTATTTCCAGGAGTATCCTGTCGTAATTCACGGTAGGAGTCGTCTTCTCTCTGCCATTTTTTGTCTTCTTAAGATCAATCATTCCGGCGCCCGCCAGAAACTGTACATCATCAAAGGTGTTTTTTATGTCTCTGTGAAGCATCTTCGCAAGTTCGTAAATTGATTGAGGATGCCCTTTTTTGATCATTTTAAGTATCCTGATACGCTCGTCGGTAAGGACTTTTCTCATTGTATCCAGATCCTCAAAAGATATCCCTTCGTGTTTTTTGATTTTCTCCCCGCCCTCGATCTTTTTAACCACATCCTTAACTTCCTTATAAAGCTCCTCATCGGATTTTATGGATATCTTTATGTCCCGAACTCTCATTTCTTGCCCTCCGTGTATTTCCTGACGTCGACTTCAAAATCTTTGCAAAGTTTTTCTATCCCCTGAAACCTGTATGGCGATTCCTTGTCTGCATAGTGTCTATGATCGCCCTTGCCTTCAGCATTGTCATAACCGATTACCCTCACACCCTCTACAATATAGACCAGAGAGTATTTATATCCATGCCGCTTGTCAGCATCTTCAGGCAATCGCCATATTTTTATTTCTTTAACAGAATCGCCTGAAAGATACTTCTTTTCATGATAGACGAGTTCTGCTTTCATATTGGTCTAATAATACCAAATATTAATGAAAAAAACAATTTGTACTGTCCTCTCCTCTCTCCTTACAGAAGGAAAGATAATCGTCAACTGATTCTTTGAAAACCTTCTTAAGCTCCTTAGCTGTCTTCCCCTGGAAGGTCACAACATCTTTTATGCCAATCACTTCGCCATGAAATATCTCCGCCGCATCATCAAACCCTACCTCTGCTGTGTATCCCTTGTATTCCATCATGGTTTCACTCCTGCTTAGATTCTCACTTACTGCAACTCTAAATCTTTATCCTGCCGCAGCAAAGTCCACAATCCCTTATTCATCAGGTCTTAGGTTCTCATGTTTCATAAACAAACTTTTCAGGAGGTAATTTTTATGAGTGTCGCAATCCCTTATTCATCAGGTCTTAGGTTCTCATGCCGCGCAGATCGAACTGTACCTCGCTGATGCCCAGAAAGTCGCAATCCCTTATTCATCAGGTCTCAGATTCTCATCGCACTGAATGCGAGCATGGCGACTGTCCCTTTGAATCTCGGAATTAAGTCGCAATCCCTTATTCATCAGGTCTTAGATTCTCACGGGGCAAAGCAGAAGATTTTGTAGTAGCTCTCGCCATCACATATGACTGTCATGCCCGCGGATTCTAAGCGGGCATCCATTTTTTCAGCTTTCTTACAAAAGCAAGTCAGGACTATCTATAGAGAATTTTTCTCGCCGTCTTCCTTCGCTCAGGCCGAAAGCGGCAGAAGTTGACTCCAGAAACTCGATGTAACTCATGAAGCTCTCCTTCAGCCTACGCTCACGGCGGCTTATAGCAATCAGTTCCATATCCCTGTCCAACGTTGCAGGGTCGCTTTCATTCAGCATATTTACGGATTTTCTCACCATACTCCTCCATTCCAAGTATACAACAATAATTATCGATTTTTTGCCAGTCCAGTTGAGGGCCTATTAAACGCACGATGGCGGCAATGTCCGCCAGGTCCTGAAGCTCTCTTCCGGGGTTCAGCATAATCGCCTGGAGTTTGAGTCCTATGCGCCCATATAGTGTAGCTTTTCATAATTAACTGAAATAAGTCTGTCATTCAGAGCAGAGCGAAGAATCTCGCTGTGAGATTGCTTCGGGACTCCGTCCCTCGCAATGACAATATAGTTAGAACTGTTGGAAGGGTTTATCGAATTCTATATCCACTCTATCTCGACCTCTTTTTCAAGCTGTTTAAACTCAGGGGCGCCGGTGATGATGACAGCATTTTCCCGGATTGCCGTCGCGGTGGCGAAGCAATCGGCAAAAGAAAGCGCATGTCCGCCCTTGATTCTTGCAGCGGCAAGCACATCCTCGAAGCCATTTACTATACGGATAATCGTCAGGCTGGGCAATATGACATCGATAAAATATTTCGCCTGGGACATTCCCCTCTCTCTTGCAAGAATGTAAAAAACCTCGCCCAGATTAATCTCATTCATAAGAATGACTTCGTCATGGGAAAGAAGGCTCTTTATCCGTTCATGCCCTTTTCCTTTTTTTAGATATACGAGAAGGGCGAATGAGTCGAGCAGTTTTTTCTTCTTCACGCCTGAGATCCTCCTTTCTCTCTCGGAGTAATGCGTCAGTCAGCGACGTCCCCTCGCTGAAAACCCCGCAGAAATGCTCAACAGGATTCTCAGGCAGGGGTCTCACCTCAATATGATCTCCAGCCAGCTCTATCAGGACTTTTGCTCCGGGCTTGATGCCGAGTTTCTCTCTTTCTATCTTGGGGATGACCACCTGTCCCTTGGATGAAGTAGTAACTATTGTCATTAATAAAACCTCCTAATCTAAGTTAAACCGTTGTTATATAGTTTAACCTAAGAAATCAAGTAGGTCAAATATTCCAATTCCCCATAAATCCCCGACCTCAAAGGGAGGGTCACAGGAAAATCAAAGCGGATGGGTGAAATTGATCTGTACCTCTTCAACCGTGCCGTTTTTAATGAAGAATGCTTTGGCCACAGGTTCTTTCTGTGCAAGACTTACAATGACATATGCGCTGTCTTCGTAAAACGCAAGCTGCACGTCCTTTGCAGACGGGTACGCTGCTGAATCGGGGTGGGAATGGAAAAGGGCGACCATTGAAAGCTTGTCTTCGCGCAGCGCCTTCATCACCTGGAACTGTTCGTTGGAATCCATAATATAGCTCACACGCGAGACTTCGGCATTTCGCATCCGGTATAGCCTGGACACCTCATTGCCGCTACCGGCTAAAATCCCGCAGACCTCATTCGGATAGCCCTCCCTGCACCAGGAGATCATGTCATCGAAAATATGTTGAGGAATAGTTATGCTATGCATCGTTCCATCAGCTTCAGAGATGAGGATGTGTCTCTGTAGCATTAGCGGAGTTTTGAAACAGTTCTCGACGAGTAAGCGTTAAACAGTCGCGAAACTGACCGAAGGGAATTTTGCGACTGTAGCGCGACGAGTCGTTAGAACTGTCAAAACGGAGCGAGCGAAAGAGACATATCCTCATCTCTGAAGCCCTATATCGTGCAATATCCGGCCTCATAGTCCTGAAGTTCAGTAATCGTCGGGTTCTTCCCGCACACCGGGCAATCAACATTAGTGGGGATTTTGATGCGTCTGAAGGTCGTCTTCAGGGCATCGTATATCAACAGCGTGTTTTTCAGGACATCACCTTTACCGAGAATAAGCTTGATTACCTCGATGGCCTGCAAAGACCCGACAACGCCGGGAATCGCTCCTATTACTCCAGCCTCCTGGCATGAGGGCACAAGTCCTGCCGGCGGCATCTCTTCAAACAGGCACCGGTAGCAGTGGCCTTCTCCAGGCACAACAGTGGTCACCTGGCCCTCGAACTTGAGAATGGCGCCGCTTACAAGCGGTTTTTTCATCAGGACACAAGCGTCGTTGACCAGATAGCGGGTCGGGAAGTTATCGCTCCCGTCCACAACGATATCATAATCCTTAATAACATCCATTATAGTATCTTTTGAAAGTCTCTCCGCAATGCCGATGACCTTCACATCCGGATTCAATGCCTCAAAAGTCTCTTTTGCGGATTCAACTTTCAGCATGCCGATTCTCTTTGTATTGTGCGCTATCTGCCGCTGAAGGTTGCTCATCTCGACAGTGTCGTTATCAATGATCCCGATGGTCCCCACGCCTGCCGCAGCCAGATAGTAGCCCACAGGACATCCGAGCCCGCCGGCCCCGATAATGAATACTTTCGCGCCGAGCAGTTTTTTTTGCCCTTTTCCGCCGACCTCGGGCAATAGTATATGGCGGCTGTACCGCTGTAATTGATCTTCTGTAAATTCCATGCGCCTATTCCTTCTCCTTCTTTATGAAAAGCAGCCAGTCCTTGTCGTTTATTTTCTCAACGCGCAATACTTTCTGGCCGTGGTCTTCCATGGATTTGGGTATGCTTCTGGAAGCCTCTTCATAATCCAGAAGTATCTCAAGCACCTCCCCCACTTCCATATCCTCAATAGCAAGTTTCGCCTTGACAAACGTATACGGGCAGACGAGCCCTTTGATGTTTATGGCCTTATCAACTTTAATTTCCCGCATCATGCGCCTCTCCTAACAAAAATTACAAATTATGAATTATGAATTATGAATTGTGGAAATCCTCAATTCGTAATTGTTCATTCGTAATTCTTAATTTATTTATATTTCTTCTTTGCCTTCAACCCTGATGAAAAGCGTTTTGTCCGAGACGACAGGCAACGCATCGATTTCCCTTATAGCATTCAGGACATCCTTTTCTCTGGATCTGTGCGCGAGTACGACGAGCGGCACAGAGCCTACGTTGCTCCTGCCTTTCTGAATAACCGATACGATGCTGATATTGCAGTTGCCGAGGATGCCGGATATCCTGGACAGAACTCCAGGTTTGTCCAGCGCGGAAAACCTGAAATAGTACATGCTCTCTATATCATCCATTTTCTTGATTTTTTTTGTCCCTGGGCCGGACGCAATGCCAGGGATACGCCTGACACCGCCGCACATAATATTCCGCCCGATATCCACAATATCGGCAACGACCGCGCTCCCTGTCGGCATATCGCCGGCTCCCCTGCCGTAGTAAAGAGTAGAGCCTACTGCATCGCCTTCAACATACACGGCATTGAAAACTCCGTCGACCTTTGAAATCAAATATTCATTCGGCACCATGGTGGGATGCACCCGCATCTCGATGCCTTCATCAGTCGCCTTGGTGATTGCAAGGAGCTTCACCTTGTAGCCAAGTTCAGAGGCGAAGGCAATATCCTGGGCAGTTATTTTTGTAATGCCCTCTTTATACACTTCGTTATACGACAACGGGATACCATAAGCAAGAGAGGCAAGAATGGTAAGTTTATGGGCGGAATCGATCCCTTCAATATCAAAGGTGGGGTCAGCTTCCGCATACCCGAGCCTCTGCGCCTCTTCCAGCGCGACAGAGAATTCGACCTTCTCGTCGGTCATCTTTGTAAATATGTAATTCGAAGTCCCGTTGATAATGCCGTACACCGCTATAATCCTGTTCGCGATGAGTCCCTCTCTTATCACTTTGATTATAGGTATGCCCCCTGCTACAGATGCCTCAAACCCTATCTCAACACCGGCGCGTTCAGCCTCGGCAAAAAGTTCATTGCCCTCGGTAGCGAGCAGCGCTTTATTCGCAGTGACCACATGCTTCCTGTTCCTTATAGCCTTTAGCATGAATTCCTTTGCAGGATGAATGCCCCCCATAAGCTCGACAACTATATCTATTCCCGGATCATTAATCACTTCGTTTGCATCGGTCGTGAGTACGCCCTTTGGAATGCTGATACCCCTGTCCCTTGTAATGTCCAGGTCTGCGATTCTCTTAAGATCAAAAACAAAGCCTGTCCTCTCCCTTATGATAGCAGCGCTCTCAAGCAAAATACGCGCGGTCCCCGAACCAACAGTGCCGAACCCTATTATGCCGACCGAAACAGTGTCTTTCTTCACTCTCATACCCTGCCAAACACTCTTTTTATACCGGCTGCGGCCTGCCGTATTCTATGTTCGTTTTCGACAAGCGCGAACCTGACATAGTCATCGCCGCCTTCGCCAAAACCCATGCCGGGCGACACCGCAACCTTCGCCTCTGTTATAAGGTATTTGCAGAATTCCAACGATCCCATTTCCCTGTAATGCTCCGGAATCGCAGCCCAAACAAACATCGTTGCCTTTGGCGGATCAATTTTCCAGCCTGCATTGTCCAGGCCCTTGATCAGTGCGTTCCTGCGCGACTGGTAGACATTCCGTATTTCCTGAACGCAGTCCTGGGGCCCCCGCAGCGCAACTATGGCTGCAATCTGTATGGGCTGAAACATTCCGTAATCGAGATAGCTCTTAATTTTTACGAGAGCGCCGACCACGTCCCTGTTCCCAACGCAAAACCCAACCCTCCAGCCTGCCATGGAATAACTCTTGGTGAGCGAAAAAAACTCAACCGCTACATCCCTGGCGCCGGGGACCTGTAGGATGCTCGGCGCCTTATAATCATCAAATGTAAGATCTGCATAGGCGAAATCCTGTACAACGATTATGTTGTTTTCACGCGCAAAGTTCACGACTTTAGTAAAGAAGTCAAGTCCCTCGACAACAGTGGTCGTCGGATTATGCGGGAAATTGAGAATAAGCATTTTGGGCCGGGGCCACGTCTTCTTCAGGGTCTTCTCCAGTTCGTCAAAAAAATCGAAGCCGGGGCCGATGGGGACGCTGATAACTTCACCTCCGGCAATGATATTACTATACGGATGGATAGGATATGCAGGAGTCGGAGTCATCACAACGTCTCCGGGTTGAATCGTGGCGAGCACAAGGTGCGAGAGTCCTTCCTTAACTCCGATAGTGACTACTGCTTCGGTTTCCGGATCTATATCCACATCATACCGCCTCTTGTACCATTCGGAAATCGCCATCCTGAGCTGCGTTATACCCTTTGACGCCGAATACCGGTGATTTCGCGGATTATGCGCAGCCTCGCAAAGTTTATCAACAATATGTTTCGGAGTCGGTAAGTCAGGGTTGCCCATTCCAAGGTCAATAATATCTTCTCCCTTCCTCCGGTAATCCATCTTTAATGCGTTTACAATGGCAAACACATAGGGCGGCAGCCTCTTGATCCTGTTAAACTCGAACACGAAAAAACCTCCTTTAAAACGTGAATAGTGAAAAGCTAACAGTTGCTTTCTTTTTTATCCTTTCACGTTTTACGTTTCACGATTCACTTTTCACGCCGTTATACATTTCCTCTGCATTCATCGAACTCCGCACCAGAGGGCCGGAAGCAACGAATTCAAAACCCAGACCAAGCGCATACAGTTTCAGCGCCTCAAAAACATCGGGGTGTATATATTCTACAACAGGCAGATTTTTTTTTGCAGGTCTGAGATACTGGCCCACTGTCAAAAGATCGCAACCGGACTCCCTCATGTCTCTTAAAACTTCCTTGACCTCATCTATAGTTTCGCCGAGCCCTATCATCAAACCCGATTTTGTTTTTATATCCTGCGTCATCTTCGCCGCAGTTCCAATTACCCCCAGTGAGCGTTGATAATCGGCCTGGGGCCGGACAACATGATAGAGCCGCTTTACCGTTTCAATATTGTGGTTGAATACATCCGGGCCTGCCTCAAGGACAGCGCCAATTGCATTAACATCGCCCTGGAAGTCCGGCGTCAGCACCTCTACCTTTACAGCAGGGAGCGCTTTTTTTACTGCCCTTATCGTTGCAGCAAAATGCGAGGCGCC
>JBEKJD010000041.1:0-14317 GCA_050011415.1 Dissulfurispiraceae bacterium
GGACAATGAATAGCCAAAGTGTACGGATAATTTGTATCTATCCATTTCTTTCTGAATGACTGTACTAATTCTATCCGTTGTTCATTAGTGAGTTCTCTGGGCAGTGCACCTTCAATTTCTCTGTATGACCTTCCGTTATCGCGCTCATAATTATCTGCAGCTGCCCAAAACTGTCGAGGATTATCGACCGCCCAAGTAGGCATATTGCCTGACTCCAGATATTCCAAATCATCTTTCAATGAGTATTTCTCAAGCCTGCAAACATAAAGAAAATGGGGCAACCCTATACCCCTTTTTCCCGTCTTAACTGCGAGATGAAATGTCGCCATTTTTGCCTTCACTCCTTTGCTCCACCACCGTTTGTGGTGGGTAGCACCGTTTCTCCGCAGGAGAAACGAGAAAGTGCGCCCTCCCTATCGGGAGGGATTTGCCTGACCTTGCGCTAGCACTGGTCAGTACACTTTAGTCGCTTTTGTTATCATCATTGTCCGTACAATCTACGTCAGCATTGTCAGTACACTTTTTTGCTGTCACGTCCGCAATGTCATGACATATTTTTTTAAGCCCGTCTGCATATACAAAAGCCATGTCACGACAAGCTTTTTCCCAGTCATCTTCGTGAAGTGCCGTATATCGCATCCATTCGGATACGGTCATCGATGCGCCTTTGGCTTGTGATTCTATGCCTTCACGCTCTTTTTCACTGAGACGAATTTGTATTTTTGCATCCCTCCTTTCTTTCATCCTATCTGTCCATCCTTCGGTGCTTTTTTTTTGCAGGTCAATGACCCATAAAGATAAAGTAGCAACCGTAAGCAGCAAATCGAAAAAAACCATCAACTATCCATTTATAGAAAAAATCTTGGTGTGAGTCGCTGAATATTTGGTTATGCTGTTATCAGGGCAGCAAAATTGGACGCCGATGGTGGGTCAATATTCAATGCCGAATAACATGTTGGTTTGTGGTTTCTGCTAGTTGATTTTTTTTGCTATAATAATTCGGCACGACTATGGACAAAATAATTATCATCGAAATCACACACCAAGATTCTATTTTTATTCAAATCAGAACTGACAGGGGAACAGTCGAAAGCTTTGTTGTGACGCTTTTATGTGATATTCAGGGGCAACGCTACGAAGTAGTGCGTTTCGATAGTGGTCATGGCAGCCCGCATAAAGATATCCTCGATACTGACGGGCATGTAGCCCGGAAAGTATGGTATCATTATCTTAGCAATGCGGAGGCCGCCAACATGGCGATTGCTGATATAAAAGAGCATTATGAATCCTACAGAGAGAGGTACATAAAATGGCTAAGAGTAAATTAACAGTAAAAGAACTTTTTGCTTTCATCAAGAAGGAAGGCGGGCGTGAAGTGACCGAAGAAGAAAAAAAGACTGACTGGTATAAGCAAGCAATCAAAAAGCCGTCCTGCTTTAAAAGCAAGATGGTCCACAAAAAAGCGGTGTAACATTTTCATATATCTTTTAAGCCATTGCAGATTTTTTATTGGGTGGTTTTGAATTTGCAGCCTAGGTGAAAATCTTATCCATGTTCTCAGATGTTCCCTATTTGTGACAAACTGTACCGAAATCCATAGAAATGTATAGAAACAAGCCTGTTCAAACAGTGCTAAATTTCTTTGACAGAACAAGGGATTTGTAGGCATTTAAAGCATTTTAATTTTACAGGTGTCCGTTCAACCGCTCCGGCACCTCTCCATATAGTTTGATATTTTACTCAATCAGCCGAAACCGGAGTAAGCCTGAACCGTCTTGTTGCCGCCAAATTAAGCCGGCGATAACCGGCAGGGTCAACTGCGCCGAAGGTTAACTTTTCAGTCCCCGAAAGAAATGCCTATCTCGCGCGCTGTCTTTATAGTATCGTTATCGGTAGGCACAGTCTTCATGTGGCCTATGACCTCGCTAAGAGGTACCGCCGTTAGCAGCGGGGGATTGAGGGCCACCATAGTGCCGAATCTCTTTTCTTCTATCATGCGCACAGCCGCCGCTCCAAAGCGTAAGGCCAGCAGCCGGTCAAAGGTAGTGGGAGAGCCGCCCCGCTGAAGATGACCGAGGACAAGTGAGCGCGTGTCCTTGCCTGTTATTCTTGCTATTTCCTTTGCCACGTATTCGCCGACACCGCCCAGAACCACATCCTGCCGTCCCAGTTCGCCGTTTCCCTTATCCAGTATCCGGCCGCCCAGGGGTGCTGCGCCTTCAGCTGCGACTACGATAGCATAATGATGCCCGTGCAATTCGCGTTCACAGATGTGGTCGCAGATTTTTTGGATATCGAAAGGGATCTCAGGGATAAGGATGACGTCAGCCGCTCCGGAAACACCGCTGTTGAGAGCTATCCATCCTGCATGTCTTCCCATCACCTCCACCACAAGCACTCGTTCGTGAGACTTGGCCGTAGAGTGAAGGCGGTCAATGGCCTCAGTAGCTATGCTTACCGCCGTATCAAACCCGAAGGTGACAACAGTAGCGGAAAGATCGTTATCTATTGTTTTGGGAACGCCTATGACCGGCATCCCCTTCTTGTAAAAATTGTAGGCGATCTCGAGGCTGCCGTCACCGCCCACTGCAACCAGGCAATCGAAGCGGAGACGCCTGAAATTTTCCATCACCTTATCCGACACATCGCGTATCTCTGTCTCGCCGGCCAAGTTGGTGATGGGCATACTGAAGGGATTGCCTTTATTGGTAGTGCCGAGAATAGTGCCCCCTATGCCGGAGATATCGTGTACCATGCCGGGCGTGAGGCGTATGATCTCATCAGTGTTGAGCAGGCCTGCGTAACCATTCTTTATGCCGTAAACTTCCCAATTTCTGCTGTCAGCCCCCATCACAACTGCCTTGATAACTGCATTGAGCCCAGGTGCATCCCCTCCACCCGTATTGATAGCAATTCTCATCCCCTTGTCCATAAGCCATCCCCTCCTTTTACGCAATTCATACTATACATACGCGAACACTTTTTGTGATTATTTGCCATTATACCATATGAGAAGCAAGCAGGTGAGAACCGGACAGACTACCTGCAATTCAGACAGTAGATGAATCTCTGAAGCATTAGCGGAGTTCTTGACGAGCGAGCGTGAAACAGGAGCGAAACTGACCGAAGGGAATTTTGCGCCTGTAGCGAGACGAGTCATAGAACTGTCAAACCAGAAGTAGGTGCTTTAAGCAACGGAGTGAGCGAAAGAGATTCGTCTACTGTCTGAATTGCAGTCACATACTACAAGCAAGCTGGAACCTGGAATTCTGATATAATAAATAAATGTCTTTACACAGCTTGTGGAGAAGCGAATATGGAATATAATAAAATTGTCGATGAGCAGCCTCTTAAAGAAGAAACCAAACCGCTCGATTCCCTAAAAGACGCAAACTTAAAATGGCGCTGCGTAGGAGCTGATTGTCCCGATTCTTGCTGCATAAGGTTCCAGCAGGCAATCATTTTCATTCAGGAAATTCTTTCTTTAACGCGTTATTTCCCTCTAACTTTTAATACTGCAAATAGTCCTGATGGGGAAAAAAATATTACTCTCAGCATCTTTTTGAGGACTTCCTTGGAAAAGGCCCCCTGTGCTTATTTGCAGGAGGGGGTAGGATGCAATCTTGGCGAAGAAAGACCTATCGTGTGCAAGCGATTTCCCTTTGTCATGGCAAAAGATCAGAAGGGCAGGGATAAAGTGGAGCTAAAGCCTTCCTGCCCCGGATTTTCAGGGGAATCAGGACAACCTGTTCTAATGGCCGGCGGCAGCATCAACCCCATTATCTTCCAGGAATGCGTCAAACCCGCGATGAGTGCGGCAGAGTGGGCAGAAGAGACGCAAAAATTTGTAGATACGCTGGTTCAACATGATTTGATTGCAGTGGGCTGCTGCGAACACCGTGAGCAAAAAGTTTACATGCACATTATAGATGCGCAAAAACTCCGTGCCCTGCAAAAAAATGTACTTGACAGCTTCCGGGAAAAGGGCTATATGGACCTTATTCTGGCTCATATAAACTCTGTAGTCCACATGCGAAAATTCATAGATATTCATCTTGACAGTAAAACCGTAAGCAGGAAAATATTTCCTTAAAAAGGGAAAGGGTTTCTTATTAAGGGAAAAAAAGAGCGGGAGTGGCTCTCTAATACGACATCTCAATGGCGGTTTTCAATAATTTCAGCCCAGCTTGACTCATATCCTACTATGTCGTCATTATTACCATCATGCAGAAATGAGTAGTTGTCAGTCAGTCCTTTTATTATTGAGCGCTTCTCTTCTGCTGAAAGTGATCTGTAAAGCGGCGATTCTCTGAGGATAGAAACAATTTTTCTTAATATATGCCTGCTCATATCCGGCGCCTCCTTGCTATTTACTATGCAAGTTAGATGCCAGAATTTATTATTACTTAAGCGCTATGGAGTAAATAGATAATAAGGAATACTGCGATGGCAAGAAGAGTGAGTGTGACCATTATATCAAGCAGCGAAGAAGGATGGTAAGTATCAGAATCAATCTGCTTCTCCACTTTTCTATACCGAACAAAGGCAAGCACCCCTATGGTTGCGCCGAAACCAACGAGAGTGGCGCCGAATATGGTGGAATATCCCGCTGACGGAGCGTTGACTCCCTTTCCGAGCATCAGATAAAGCTGCCTTACAAAAAGAGCAAACTTTTCAACAACAAAACCGAACGCCATTATCCCTATGCTGGTCCGAATCCAGGCCAGGAACGTCCGCTCGTTGGCCATATGCACACGGCGATTACGGACCCTTGATATCTTTTTGTCCTCTTCAGTCATCTCTATGCCGCCGACGTTGCAGGGTTAAGCAACTTGGCCGCCAGTACCTTTCCGACAAACATGCCCAGGACCGCTCCAGCGACCACATCAGAAGGGAAATGAGAAAGGTCTACAACCCTCATCAGGCCTATTATGGCAGCAATACAAAAAAACATGATCCTGAACCGCGGGAATTGCTGCGCAAGAATATAGGCAAAACAGAAGACAACTGCGGAATGTCCCGACGGTAAGGAATCATACCCCCCTTTTAGCGAGGGACCGACAATAACAAGACTTTCCGTAATACGCGGCCGTGCACGCCCAATGAGGTGCTTGACTAACTGGACGGAAATGCCGGCAGCAAAGAAACTCAGCATCAACGCTTTCCCCGTATAGCACATCGCCCCGCTGAACCTTTTGCCGATAACATATAACAGGCATGATGCAACAAGAAGTGTTGTGCCGTGGCCTATAAAATTTATAAAAGGATCAAAATGCCTCAGCAGCAGGTATACATAGGCGCGACTTTCATTGAGGTGCTTCAGCCAAAGCATAATTGCCTTGTCAAAAAAGACAAGAAAAAAAAGAAAGAGTGCTCCCATAAAGACTAATTCCTTATTTTTTTTCAAAAAGCGCATATGTCGCGTCCATCTCCAAAACATGGAGACCAAGGGCTTCGATTTCCTTTCTGTCCTTTGTCTTTCCAATGATAAGTGCATGCCGCTTTGCATCTACAACAGTCTTCAACTCACTTCCACTTCCGGCGTGGACAATCTTATGTCCGGAATAAAAAACAACGCTGGGTTTGTTTATGCCGTATTCGACAATGAGCTCATTGGGAGGAAGGGTCTCTTTGGCATATATGCTGTACCGGTACAATGCGCCCTGGAGATACGCGCCGGCAGCAGGCAGCGCCTTCACGAGCAGCACCATGATAAACAATCCCATAAGACCATACAGGACGGGATGCGGGGTCCTATTCACAATTAACGCGTAAAAAGCGGCAAGCGCTACGGCAGCCATAACCGCTGCTGCAATAACCAACCATCCGTTTTCAGGTATCCCATCTTTAATCATGTACTGTCCTGCAATCACAAGCCCTGCACAAAGCAGCGCTGCCAGGAGCGCCATGAATGAATAGGCAAAACGGTTCCAGGTCTTTTCGCTGCAGTCCATGCCCGAAGCAATTATTATCACTGCTGCCGGAATGGCGGGCAGAATATAATTCGGCAGCTTCGTTGAGGCTAACGAAAAAAACACCACGACGAATGCCGCCCATATAAAAGCGAATAAATTGAGCCTGTCTTTCCTTTTAAAAACCTCCCTGAAGCCCGATGGAAGGAATGCAACCCATGGGAAAAGCCCGATGAGCAAAGCAGGGATATAATAGTAGACCGGTCCGTTGTGTCCGGAGATGACCCCGGCGAACCGCTTAAAGTGGTGTTTTATGAAGAATTGATCGATAAATTCCTGCCCGTTGATAGAGATTTGAGCGGCATACCAGGGGACTGACAGGAGCAGGAAAATAAGGATACCCTTCAGTGTAATTATTTTTTTGACGCCGGCTATTCCCTCAATGGCGTAAAGATAAATCAGAGCTATACCAAAAGGGAAGACGATACCTATCAATCCCTTGGTAAGAAAAGCCAGTGCCGAAAAGGCGTAAAAACCATAAAGATAATAAACAACAGGGACAGCGCCAATTTTATGCGGCGGCTTTTCTGAAAAATTTGCGCCGTCCCTGTTATTACTGTACAGATAGAAGCAAAACAGCGATATACTGATAAACAGAGTCAATGCCATATCAGTCACAGCAGCATGAGAATAAACAAGGAAGTAGATCGAAAGCATAAAAGACATGACAGCATGGAACGCCCTCTTCTCACCGTGGGAGTGTCTTACAAATAAAAAAAGCGCAACTGCAAGACATCCGGCGGCAAGAGCGGAAGGAACGCGTGCAGCAAAGTTATTAATCCCGAAGACTTTGTAAGATAATGCCATTAGCCAGTAAAAAAGGATCGGCTTATCATAGCGGTTTTCTCCATTGTAAGTAGGGGTTATCCAGTCTCCGGTCTGCACCATTTCCACAGTGGCGGTTGAGAACACAGCCTCATCAACGTCAAAAAGCGGAACAACTCCCAGTCTGAAAAAAGACAGGAAAAAAACTGCGATTATCAGCGGCAGGAAATATTTAGACATCCATTATTATACCCGAATCCAGCGATAAGGAGAACACTCTGGCGAATTGCTCAGGGTTGCTAACCGTTCTTAGCGAAATGTGCGTTAAACAGCCGTGACTGTTTGAGTCCCGAAAGACCGGGGTCCCCAAAAAGTCGAAGACTTTATGGGGTGGCGGAAGGGGCGAGTTTCACGGCTGTAGCAAAATGAGCTTAGAACGGTCAACACTGAGCACCTGAGCAGAAGAGTGGTCTCCTTATCGCTGGATTCGGGTTATAGTATATTCACTTCAATTCCTTCATAGCGGCAATAATAGCATCAAGTTCCTCTCCGGTTACCGGAAGCGCCGGCATTATGGGAGGATACCCTTTAACAATATCGACTCCGGGCTGAAGCACCATTTTTTTGATGTAGTCCTCATCGACAACAACCTCCCGCTCTTTTCCGTTAGTGACAACAAGCTCTTTGCTTCCAAATAGCCCTTTGAATGTCGGGCCTATTTTCTTCGTGCCGTCGGTAGTATGGCAACCAAGGCAGCCCTTGACTTGCAGCAGCTGCAAACCCCTGTCCTTTTCTCCCCGGGCCTCAGCGCTTTCATACCATTTATCGAATTCATTATCGGCCATTACAACCACCTTTGAACGCATATGTGAATGACCCGTCCCGCAGTATTCGGTGCAGAAAATATCATACGCTCCAAGCTCGTTTGCTTTAAACCACAGATGCGTTCTTAGTCCCGGCACCGCATCCTCTTTTATTCTGAAAGCCGGGATGTAAAGACTATGGATCACATCAGCCGAGGTCAGAATCAGTTTCACCGGCCTGCCGAGGGGGACATTCAGCACATCACTCTGTTTGCCGTTCTTATATTCAAACTGCCAGGACCACATCATGCCGGTCACTTTGACCGGCATGGCATCGTCAGGCGCATTGCGTATATAGGAAAAATTAGACCACCCCATATAGAACATAACGATGACCAGCACAGTCGGGATCACCGTCCATATGATCTCAAGTAGAACGTTCCCTTCGATCTGTTCAGGATGAGGGTTTCTTTTCCTGCTGTACCTGATTATAAAAAACACCATAAAGAAAGTGACCAGGACCAGGAGGACCACCGAGCTAAAGACAATAAACAGGAAAGCGCTGTTAAATTTTGAGGCAGTATTGGAAAAGTCCGATATCATAGCATTTCCTTACCTGTACCAGACATCGACAAAAGTAAGCCCTATCATTGACGTTAACGTAAGAATTGCCATGAAAATAACGCCTTTGATTAAAGCCCCCTCATAACGGAGATGCATGAAATACGAAAGGACCAGCAGCGCCTTGCAGGATGCAACGGCAAGGCATATCAGAACGCTGTAGCGCGACAGATGCATTGTCCCAACCACAATGGTAAGCGCGGTCAACACCAAAAGGCCGGCCCAAATGAACGCATACGTTTTGTACTCTGTTATATGAGTGCGCGCATCTTCCATATCAAAAAACCAAGGTTGAGGTCAAGGTTAAGGTTAAGCAAACGAATAATAAAAAAATCATATGTATCCTTCTATACATAATTTTATTTGTCTTTGTTCTCAACCTTAACCTCAGCCTTAACCTATTTTTTATGTTACCAGATAAAACAGCGGGAACAGGTAAATCCAGACTATATCGACAAAGTGCCAGTAAAGTCCCGTGTTTTCCAGCTTGACGAATGACTCGCTGTTAATCTTTTCCTTCAGAGTAAAAAAGAGCATGGTACTGATGACACCGATGCCGACAAGAACATGGAGCCCGTGTATACCGGTCATTACATAATAGAGGCTGTAGAAAAGGGCCTCCCCTTTTTCCTTTTGCAAAAGCACCGGAGAATCCGGATAAATACCCTGGTGTATCTTTGCGCTCCATTCAAAATATTTGTTAATGAGAAAAAGACATCCCATCACTATTGTTGCCAGTTGCAGCCACGAGGACAGAATTTTGTTCCCCTTTCTGATGGCTGAAATCGAAAGGGCCATAGTGAAGCTGCTGGTGATGAGAATTATTGTATTGACCGATCCGATCAACAGATTTTCTTCAAGTGCGGCAATATGAAACCCGTGAGGATACTTTGAACGGTTTACTGAATAGAGCATGAACATGACACCGAAAAAGAGTATTTCAGTAAGAAGAAAAAACCACATGCCGAGTTTAGCGCCCTTATAACCGCTCACGGCATCTTCCGCTTTGGCATTTGTCGTTTCCATTTCAGCCATTGTCATTCATAAGAATACGGCCCGCCCGTAATGACCGGTATCTCCCCGAAATTATCGTGTGGAGGAGGAGAAGGCACCTGCCATTCCAGGGTCTTGCCTCCCCAGGGGTTTTCGGGGGCTTTGGGCCCTTTATAGAGGGCGACTATAAGATTCCTGAATATGATTGCCAGGCCGGTCACCAGGACCCACGACCCTATGGTTGACACCAGATGACCTGTAAAGTATTGAGGGGGGTAATCAAAATACCTGCGGGGCATCCCGTTGAAGCCAAGGACAAACATGCTGAAATAGAGCAGGTTGAATCCTATGAAAAGAAACAGCCAGCCGATTTTAGCCTGCCGCTCGCTATACATCCTTCCGAACATCTTGGGGGACCAGTAATGGAGTGCGGCAAGAAACGACATCCCCATTCCGCCGAACATGACGTAATGGAAATGGCCCACAATAAAATAAGTGCCGTGCAAGTGCAGGTTTGTCGAGAGGGAGCCGATTACGAGGCCGGTAAGACCACCTATCGAAAACAGGAAAATAAAGGTAAGCGCAAAGAGCATCGGTGCATCAAGCTTAATCGAACCCTTATACAAGGTCGCTACCCAGTTCAGCACCTTTATGCCGCTTGGCACGGCAACAATAAACGTAATAAATGAAAAGACCACCCTTGAGGTATCGCTCATGCCGCTCGTAAACATATGATGTCCCCATACAAGGTAGCCTACACTGGCAATAGCCAGTGCAGAGTATGCGACAGCCTTATAACCGAAAAGGGTCTTTCTCGCAAACACCGGGATGACTTCGGAGATAACCCCCATAGCCGGCAGCAACATTATATACACAGCAGGGTGGGAGTATATCCAGAACAGGTGTTCGAACAACACCGGGTCCCCTCCCTTGGCCGGATCGAAAAAGCCGAGCCCGAAAAACCTTTCCAGAATGATAAGCAACAATGAAATGGCAATCACAGGAGTAGCAAGCATCTGGACCCAACCGGTGGCATAGAGGGTCCAGACGAATAGCGGCATCCGGTGCCACGTCATGCCACGCGCCCTCAACCGGTGAATAGTCGTCACAAAGTTGAGGCCGGTCAATATGGATGAGAAGCCGAGGATAAAAACTGCAAATACAGCCAGCGATACGTTTGTCCTGGTTTTAATGCTGTAAGGCGCGTAAAACGTCCATCCTGTATCCAGCGCCCCACCCCCAAAAAAAAGCGACGCCAACACGAGAAATGCTCCGGCAAGGTAAAGCCACCATGACAGTCGGTTTATGCGCGGGAAGGCCACATCGCGGGCGCCTATCAGGATGGGAAGAAAAAAATTACCGAACGATACCGGTATGCCCGGTATGATGAAAAGGAAAATTTGTATGATTCCGTGAACAGTAAATAACCTGTTGTAAGTATGCGCGCCCATAAAGGTACCGGGAGAAATAAGATTAAGCCGCATAAGTACACCTATCAATGTTCCCGTACTAAAAAATATAAGGAGCGCCGCCAGATACATAATACCGATCCGCTTATGGTCGGTCGAGAGCATCCAGGCGGCAAGGCCCTGCCGCGGCCCGGTATCGGCATAAAAAGAGCTCATTGTACCTTCCCGTCCCGCACTTTCCGGCCAGACACCGTAAGGTACACAAAAAAAGACAGGATTAAAAAGATGATTATGCCCCCGGAGATTTTCAGTACCCTAAAAAAAGCTGCCCGGCCCTTCGGTTCGTGAGGAAAGCAATAAGCTACTGCCCTTTCGATGCTGAAACCGGTCTTGCCTTTTGCAGCATCCCCTATAGCAAGTGAAAGGTCAAAAGGCTGAAACTCTATGCGATTCGGCAAAGCAAGGTTGTCGTTCGCAGCAGTATAAACATAGCGGACAATCTTTCCTCCAGGCGAGAGCACAACGAGCGCAGAGGGGTGGGAGAAACCGTGGATTTCATCTTTCTTAATGCTGAACCCCACGGCGTCCAGGATCTTTTTAATATTTTCATTGGAGCCGGTGAGAAACCGCCACGCATCTTCCGGAAAGGCGCTGCCCAGGAATTTGATATAATTCTTTTTTGCCTCGCGGGCAGTCTTGGGAGTATCCTCAGGGTCAAAACTTATGGTAATTAATGAATAATCTTTCCCCGCCACATACTGCAGCTCCGATGTCGTTGCAGCCAGCGCTCCAAGAAGCTGCGGGCATATGCGGTCACACCTTAAATAGACAAGACTCAAAACAACTGGCCTGTTAAACAACTGTTTCAGGGATGTTGTATTGCCCTGTTCATCATAGAACACCGCATCGAGTGGAATATTTTGGCCGGTACGCTCATTGATCCCTATGTCAGCCGAGGGTCCTGAAGAAGGTCCCTCATGCCCCCTCGCTTCCTGGTGAAATAACATCGGCAGCGTCAGACATATCATAACAACCGTAATAAACAGGCGGTGCATTCTTGAATTATTTAAAGGTCTTCAATATATAATCGGCAATCTTCTTTGCCTCCGCATCAGGAAGCGTTTTCGTGTCAAACTTTGTCATGCCGGGGCCGGGGTTCCGCATCTTGCTTATGATGTCAGCAGCAGTCTTTACATTATTTGCCTCACGGTCGCTCTTGTGCAGAGTTTTTTTGGCGTTAATAATGTTGCCGCCATTTGGATGGCACACGGCACAGCGCTCTTTGAACGCAGCCTCAGGCGATTTACCTTTCTCATCTGCTCCGGCAAAATTATTCATGCCGTAAGCGCATACCATTACTGCAGCGAAAAATAGCACCATAACATATCTCATCTGCATCAACCTCCTGAAATTAAAAAGTTCGCAATTCATAGCATACTTATACCACAAACGGATAAGTTGTGCAATATAAAGTTATCAGCAATCAGCAGGAAATTCACAGCAGACATTTACGACATCCGGATTGATATAAAAAAAGTCTGGCCTGCCCTTTCGATTAAAAAAAGCAATGATTTACCAACGTCAACCCTGCTAAAGGCAACATAAAAATCGTGCGCAGCGCCAACCGGCTGGTGATTAAGCTCTTTTATAATATCCCCTGCCTGCAAACCGGCTTCTTCGGCTGGACTGCCCGGATCAACACCAACAATAACAGCTCCGGCTTTCTCTTTAATGCCTAATTTTTCTCTCCAGCGCGGGGTGATATCATCCACACTGATCCCCAACTTACTTTCGGGATCCTGCCTGCTCAAGGCAAGCTTCTTCTCATTCATCTCCAAAACAGTAACCCTGAAATCCATTTCTTTCCCGCCCCTGATAATCTTCGCATCAACAGTCTTGCCGACAGGCGTATCCGCTACCACTCTGGAAAGATCGGACATATTTTTTATCTTCTTTCCGTTGAACTCAATGATTACATCGGCCCTTTTCATACCCGCAGCATCAGCAGGTCCCCGCGGCACAACATCCCCTACCAGTGCCCCTTCGCTTTCCTTTAATCCAAAAGACTGCTGCATTTCAGGAGTTATGTTTTGAATAGAAACGCCTATCCATCCCCGGACCACTGTCCCTTTGTCTTTCAATTGAGAAATGATTGTTTTAGCCATGCTGCTGGGTATGGCGAAGCCTATCCCCTGTCCTGACGAGACAATGGCCGTATTGATACCAATAACCTCCCCCCGCACGTTCACGAGCGGCCCGCCGCTGTTGCCGGGATTAATCGGCGCATCAGTTTGAATGAAATTATCATAAGGGCCTGCGCCGATCACACGTCCGGTGGCACTGATAATGCCCTGCGTAACGGTATGTTCGAGCCCGAAGGGATTGCCAACGGCAAGCACCCAGTCACCAACCCTCATATTTTCAGAATCTCCCAACGTGAGCGTCGGCATCTCCCTGAAAAAAGTGGATATCTTTATAAGCGCAAGATCGGTTTTCTTGTCCCTGCCGATAACTTTGGCCTTAAATTCCCTGCCGTCGGAAAATTTTACTTTTATTTCATCGGCCCCCTCCACAACGTGATTATTGGTAATTATAAAGCCTTCCTTGTCAATGACAAACCCGGAGCCAAGGCTCTGCTGTTTCATCTCTCTGTCAGGGATACCACCATAAAACCTCTTAAAAAAATCACCGAACGGCCCTTCTTCATCAGGCCCGAAAAAATGTCTGAATGGGTTGCCTGGTATCTTTACGGTCGAAGTTGTACTGATATTTACCACGGCAGGAGTGACTTTTGCCGCAACATCGGCAAAAGATTGTGGAAACCCGGTAAAGCTGCCAGGGCCGGTCCGCGGGGTCACTTGTTCCAGCCTGGAACCTATAAAAATACCAACAGCGACCAATGCAGCGCTGGCAAGAATTATTCTAATCCAGAAATGTCTTTGCATAGTCCTCCTGAATTTTCAAACGAAGTGTTAAACATAATCAATTATAATCCAAATAATAATTAATTTTCGAAAAGAATGCAATAAAGGAGATGGTAATACTGCAATTCAGACAGTAGATGAATCTCTGAAGCATTAGCGCAGTTTTGGAAGTTCTTGGCGAGTGAGCGTAAAACAGGCGCGAAACTGAAGCCCGAAGGGCTGAATTTTGCGACTGTAGCGAGACGAGTCATAGAACTGTCAAAACGGAGCGAGCGGAAGAGATTCATCTACTGTCTGAATTGCATCTGATAATAAAACGGCAGCAAGTGCCCTTTTTTTGCGAAGAATTACGGGAGCAGATTAACTGACACCGCTTTCAGTATTCCGTTCAGTATATCTGCAGGTGCAGGCGGGCAGCCGCGTATATAAGCATCAACCGGTATTACTTTGTCCACGCCTCCGAGAGAAGCATAGCTTTCGCCGAAAATGCCGCCGTTGCATCCGCAGTCTCCCACTGCAACCACCAGTTTGGGAGAGGGAGTTGCATTATATGTCCTCAAAAGGGCTACCTCCATGTTTCTCGATACCGGCCCGGTGACCAGCAGCATATCTGCAAACCGGGGCGAGGCTGTAAAGTGGATGCCAAATCGTTCACAGTTGTAAAAGGAGTTGTTAATGGCATGGATCTCCAGTTCGCATCCGTTGCACGAGCCTGCATCAACCTGCCGAATGGCCAGACTTCTTTTGAAATATTTGCCGATCGCCTCTTCCAGCTTTGTTCCAACCTCAATTATGTCCTCTCCAGCCGGGGGAAGCGGTTCAGTAATAAT
>JBEKJD010000042.1:0-14008 GCA_050011415.1 Dissulfurispiraceae bacterium
GGCGGCGTTTCTGAATGTGGCTTGTGCTTTCTGGCGGCTACTCCCAAATGCCTGCATATTGCAGCTTCAAGATTTTCTCCAGAGATGTCTCCTCCCTGGACTATAGTCTCTTGACCTATCACTATGGCCGGCGCCGCAGGAAGGCCCGCTGCCAAATACTCAGCAGAGCCGTATTCCTGCCGTGGCTTTGATGTAACTTGGATCTCGAGGTCATACTTTTTACCCAAACTGGGCATTATTTCTTCAAAATGTTTTCAAGTCTTACCTTGTGGTTCATTGAGGAAGAAATGCACTTTTAACATTGGCACACCTCTTTTTTACTTTTTTCTATCACCTGGGTATACACCTTTTTTTGTAACGGGACAACAAGCCGGTCTGGGAAGCGTCTCATGGTAGTCCTTTCTCAGCAAGTCCAGGAGGTCCGGCACGAAAGGGTTCACAAGGAAATAACATCTGAGACGACCGTCTATGTAGTAATCAACGATATCATAATCTCTGAGGAGGGAGAGATGCTGTGAGATGTTCGGCTGTCGCATCTCCAGACATTCCTCAAAATCGCTTACACATTTTACGCCTTTCGCAAGTTCCTCAAGAATTCTGATTCTTACCGGATGGGCTATAACCTTTAAAAGCTCAATTTTTTTACCTGATGAAAGCATGGGCAATCTCCGTTAATATATTCAACTATGAATATATATCTAATTCTGAATGTATTTGTCAAGCTTCTTAACCCAAACTTCATTATGCCTGTATGTCAAAATAATTTTGTACTCATTTACAATCTTTATCAGTTGCCTTATAATAATTTCTATGAAGCTGCTGAGAATGTTTCTTTTGCTTTTATCTTTCTCACTTATCGTACAAAATACGTGTCCCTATGGATTTGCAGCTAAAACAGCGTTTGCGGCTCAGCACACACATCAGTGTCCCTTCCATCGCTATCCCCACAAAGGACAGGGGGCTGTTGATGATAATTCAAACAAAGTTATTTATCCCGCTTTTGCAATGGTTGCTCCTTTTGTGCAGCCTTCCATTCACTATTTTCCCGAAAGCACCGATTACTTTCTTTTTTCTTCCGATAGATATAGCAACCCTTTCAAGAAGCCTCTCATAAAACCGCCAGTAGCCTAACAATCTTCAGCATAGAACCCTATGCCCTATGCCTCGCATGGGGTATAGGCTATTGTTCAGACAAGAAATGCAGGAGGTTTATAATGAACCGTAAGGCTGTCTTGAGTAGTGCCATAGTGCTCTACTTTATAATCGGTTTTGAAATATTGATAATGATCAGCCCTTTTGCCGGGCTATTCTATTCCGTATTTACACCTTTCTTACTTGAGTTGGTGAAATACCCTGCCACCAGATGGCTGAGTGCCTTTTATCTGCCTCATATGGTAGTCCCGCCTGATGATCTTTTAAAATTTATTCGGGTCATGGGGTCAGTTCTTTTCGTGTCAGGCATTGCTGTGTTTATGATCTGTGCCTTTCAGGTATATGCGAACAAGTTCCTGAAAAGGGGGACTGCTTTAAAAGGCCTGTACTCGGTCATAAGGCATCCCCAATATGTTGGGCTCGTGTGTGCGGGTATCGGGCTATCTATCTTATGGCCGAGATTCCTTACCGTTGTCCTGTGGCTTGTAATGATGGTGCTTTATTATATTCTCTCTAAGGATGAGGAGCGGAGAATGATGAACAGTCATCCTGAGACATACAAAGCATATATGGAAAGAACGGGAATGTTTTTACCAAAAAAGATAGAAAGGCAAATAACTCCTTCAGGCATGATAGGGAAAATCGCACTCTTTGTTATCGTTGCAGCGTTTACTATGGGGAGTGTTTTTTTTCTGAGATACTACACAATAAAACACCTTCCCCTTTGGACAAGTCCAAACATAGTTGCCTTTGCACTTATGCCGGATGATTCGCAAAAGATGGAACATAGAATGAATGATTTACTCTCTATGCCTGAAATAAAGACTAGGTTGAAAGACAATGAAAAGTATCTTGTCTATTTCATACCTGTAGATTACATTATGCAGGGAATGATCGCAGATACAGGAGATGAGTGGAGACTTTACAGAAGGCACGTTACCATAATCAGATTTCTCGACTGGATATTCCACCCCTTCAGTCACTTGTCGGGTCACCATTCCGTCCTTCACCATGGATCGCATGACATGAGCAGCGGAGTAGTCAGAAGGCTGATTTTTTTGAAGGTTTCAGATGGGACAATCAATGAGCCATGCGATTTCTTTTCGATAAACGCTGAGAGGGTCCCTCAATTCATGGTGGACCTGGATGTCCATAATCTGACTCCCATCGCAATGAAGGACTTGCCGAAGGGAACCGGCTGGGGTAATATGCCGGTCCCGACGTTTTAGTTTTTCCATGGAAAGAACTTTATAATTGCTTGGTATAGGGATTGTTGGCCGGACCGGCTTTGCCGGTCCGGCCATGGTTTGTGAGCCACGAGGCTTTCAATGATTTTGCAGAGAAACCCGGTCAATCAATATGTAACACCACGGCAAAACAGTTGAACAATGCCCAAACCGGATCGCCCTTTTTTAGATGGAGTCTCCGGCTGCTTTCCGCAGCGGCAGGTGCAACATGGAACGTCTCTATTATTGTTGATACCGCACTACTTCTTACAAATCTACCGCACACAGAGCTTTAGTTATTCTGAAAATAGAACATCACAAATACCTGCCTAATGACACTTCCCCTGACAACTGCATGTCAGATTGCCCCTGGATTTCTCTAAAGCCTCTCTCCCCTCTCTGACTGAAAAAAGAGCTATTCCAATCGCACCTATAGAGTCAATTGCCCCTATTTTAGTAACCTCATAGCCGACACTCGAAACAAGAAGGATGATAGACAGATACATACATGCCCTTGAACAGTTAGCATCTGCAATTAAAGCCTGAGAATTAAACTGCTTCCCGATTTTCATCTTATAGTGGATGAGTAACCACATTGACAGAATAGAAATAACAGAGACTACCATTCCCCAGAAGGTAGTTGCGGGTCTGGTGCCCCTATAAATGTTTAATGCAGATGTCGCAACTAATCCAACAGCAAGAACGTAGAAAGCTCCCCCAGTTATCTGTAATGCTTTTTTCTCAAAGCTATCATGGTTAACAGGGTCACTTTGTTTCATCCGTCTGACCATATGCCAAATCCCGATTCCCGATACCACCTCAACAAAGGAATCAAGCCCAAAACCGAACAAGGCTATGGTTTCATCCTGAAGACCGAAGAAAACAGAAACACAACCTTCAATGCTATTGTAGAAGATAGTGATAAAAGCAAGGGCAGATGCCCACCTGTAAAAAAGTTTTCTATCACTGAGGGGCTGAGTTAATGTAACTTCCATCTTATTAATTATGGTCAGCATGCTCGGGCGGCTCCGAGACTCCAGTTCCGGCCTTTTCTTTTTCCATCTTCCTGATGTACATCTCCGGGTCTTTCTTGAATTGCTCCACGCAGCCCTGGCAGCAGAAATTGTAGACCTTGCCTTTATACTCGTAAGTTACACTCTCTTTTGGATCGATCTTTTCACCGCTCACCGGACAAATCTCGTTCCCCGCTGGTTCTGCTTTTACTGCCGGACTGGAATCGCCAGTCCCCATGATCTCTGACTTAGAGCCGTTTTCAGACTGGGCCGCCTCCGCACTGAGGCATGCAAGTGCAAGAACGGCAAACACAAAAAACGGGGAAACAATTAAGAATACTCTTCTCATTTTCATCTCTTCTTCCTCCTCCTTATGGATCTTATTTTACGGCTACGCAGCATTGTTTCTCTTGCTCGCTGCTATGAATACTATAAACAATACAGCGGAAACCGCTGCCGTAGCTGCCCCGAAATAAAACGTGGCAGACGGTGAGACATGGTCCCAGAGCCAGCCTCCGATGAGGCTTGCGGGCAGCGCGGCAAGGCCTACAACAGTATTGTAAAATCCAAAGGCAGTCGCCTTGAAATCCTGTGGAATGATTGTGGCAATAAAGGCCCTCTGAATGCCGTCAGTAAGGCCCATAAAAAGACCGTAGAGAGCGAAAAGAAGCCAGATTGTTTTTGTGTCCGAGGCGACTGCAAAGCCATAATACAGAAATGCAAACAAGATAAATCCCAGGAGGATGATCCGTTTCTTGCCGTACCGGTCAGCTGCAAAACCGGCAGGGATGGACGAAAGCGCATAGACGAGATTGAACAACAGATAGACCATAGGGATAAGCCCTGTTGAAACGCCTGACTGCTGGGCCCGCAGGATCAAAAACATGTCACTCGAATTACCGACAGCAAATAAGGCTGCAATAATGACAAAAAACCTGAACTCCCAGTTAAAGTTTTTGAGTGTCAGCTTCGGCCTGTGTGAGTGAACGGTGACGGCCCTCTTCTTTTCGGTGATAAAAAAGATTATCAGCAGCACGGCAATGACTCCGGGTATCATCGAGAGCCAGAAGACCTTTCTATAATCGTTTGAAAGAATCCCCAGGAGGAAAAAAGCCAGCGCAGGCCCTACCACAGCGCCCATGGTATCCATCGAGCGCTGAAATCCGAATGTCTTCCCGAGGGATGCTGTGTCTGTGGACTCAGCAATAATGGCGTCGCGGGGAGCGGTGCGGACCCCCTTCCCAAATCTGTCCATAAATCGGGAGCCCATCACAAGACGCCAGCCTGCAGCAAGCGCAACTATCGGCCTGCTTAATGTTGATATTCCATATCCGGCAGCCATAAGCCACTTGCGATTTCCTATTCGGTCCGAGAACCAGCCGGAGAAAACCTTGACCAGACTTGCGGTAGATTCGGCAACGCCCTCTATAAGACCTATGACCGACTTGTTGACTCCGAGAACGCTTGAGAGAAAGAGCGGAACAAGAGGGTAGACCATCTCAGAGCTTATGTCCATGAAGAAGCTGACAAGTCCGGTAACAAAGACGTTCCTTCCGAAGCCAAAAAAACCGCTGTCCTTCATTCAATCTCCCACTAACAAGGTCATAAGTTAAGGCACGTATATCTTAATCTGTCATGCCCGAAGTTCTTAATCGGGCATCCACCCTTCGACAGTCTCAGGGTGACATTGCCATGGTGAGCTTGTCGAACCATGGATTCCCGCTTTCGCCAACAGTAGGTGCTCTTAAGCACGGGAATGACGAACAATGTGGTCTTACTTATGAACTTCTTAGTAATTCATAGCGTCTTCATATTTCCTTCATTTTTTTATTCTATCATGTGTGTACGATTGAGTTCGCATTTTTTTGCGATATGATAAAAAACAGAAAAGGAGACGAAGATGAAAAAACTAATCTTATTGGCGACGGCCCTGCTGTTAATTGCAACAGGAGCAGTATATGCAAAGGGATTTGAAATTAACCAGAAGGCCGGAGATTATAATGTCGAAATCATGTTCGACAAAAACCCGCCGTCTACCGGTAATAACGGCGTAGAGATTGCCATCAGGGACGCCTCTGGAAAGTCTGTCACTGATGCAAAAGTAACGGTCAGTTATTCGATGCCTGCAATGCCGGGTATGCCCGCAATGAATTATAAGAGCGCAGCATTATTGACAGGAGCAAAATATACGGCTACGCTTAACTTGTCTATGTCAGGATCGTGGAATGTATCTGTTAAAATAGCAAAGGCCGGCAAGACATCTACTGTCAAGTTCAATGTTGATGCCCAGTGATATACGATCAAAGCACAGGGAGGGTAGCGTAATGGATAACGCAACACCTGGAATAAGGCGGTTTATCTCGCGCAGCCGTTTGTCCATTGCTCTGTCCTGTCTTGCAGTTTTTGTAATTATCTTTTTTGCTGCAATGCAGGTTCAGGCCGATGACCTGGACCTGCAGCAGCTCATTCAGGAAGCGCTCAGGAACAGTCCGGATCTTCACGCCTCCGCATACAGGACGTCTGCGGCAGAATATCGCATACCGCAGGCAAAGACCCTTCCGGACCCCATGATCACGTTTGGGTATCAGAACGAAGGTTTCAGTAAATTCACTTACGGCAATCCGGACAATCCCAACACCCAGGGGATAGTGGCCGTCGCGCAGACCTTTCCTTTTCCCGGGAAGCTCGCTCTAAAGGGAGAGGCGGCCTCGAAAGAATCGGAAAGCATGGGCGCGGACTATGAGGCCCTACGGCTGAATGTAATAGCGAAGGTGAAGGAGATTTACTTCGATTTGTATGGCACATATAAAAATATTGACCTGATAAATGAGAGTGCCGACCTTTTTACGCAGGTGGAAAATGCGGCCCTTGCCCGTTATTCCGCAGGGAAAGGGTCCCAGCAGGAAGTCCTGATGGCCCAGACAGAGAAATACATGCTGCTTGAAAAAGAGACGATGCTGAGACAGAAAGTGGAGGCCCTCGACGCCGTAATGAATACAACAGTTGGCCGGAAAGCCGATGCTCCGCTGGGAAGGCCGGTGGACCAGCCGCACGCAGACCCGGTCTATTCGCTCAGTGAACTGATTACTATGGCCAACGAACGATCTCCCGAACTCAAATCCCTGGACAAGAAGATCGATGCGGCTGAAATGAAGGTTGCTATTGCAAAAAAGGATTACTACCCGGATTTCACAATTACGGGAAGTTATTTCCCGCGCGGAAATAACTTCGACGACATGTGGAGTCTTACAACTACAATAAACATACCGATTTTTGAACGGACGAAGCAACGGCAGGCGGTGAACGAAGCCGAAGCGAATCTCAACGAGGCACGGAGCCAAAAGGAATCTGCGACACTCATGCTTGCTTCGGCAATCAGGGACAACTACGCGATGCTCAAGGCATCGGATAAACTCATGTCACTTTACAGAGACGGCCTCATCCCGAAGAGTTACCAGGATGTCGAGCTTTCGCTTTCCGGATACAAGACCGGCTCGGTCGACGCCCTCACGGTCATAACCAGGCTTAAGTCGGCCATCGATTACGAAATCTCCTACTGGTCCCAGTTCGCAGAGCATGAAAAGGCGTTTGCACGGATCGAGGCGATAACGGGATTAGCGGGAGTTACTATCAAAGATCGGTCGGGGAACTGAAAATGGGAAAAAAGAATCTTTTCATCATCGTTTGCGTTGCTGCCATTGTCGTGGCTGCACTCATATTTATTTCTTCGACTGCAAAGAAAAACTCTCACGCTGCCCCTGCACAGGCGGCAGCCGGTCAGGACAAACAACAGCAGCAGACCCAGCCGCAAGCATCTTCTTCGACTGAGGACCAGGAGGAAGCGCCCACTGTCGAAATCCCGCCGGAAAAGCAGCAGCTCATCGGTGTTAAAACCGTTGTTGCCGAACTAAAACCGTTCGAGAAGATCATCAGGACCGTCGGTTTCGTGGAATATGATGAGAGAAGGCTTGCAACGGTTAATACGAAATTTGAGGGCTGGATCGAAAAGCTTTTTGTCGACTACTCAGGCAAATATGTCCGGAAAGGCGAACCCATTGCTGAAATATACAGCCCCGAACTCCTCGCAACAGAGCAGGAGTTCATCAATCTTTTAAAGTGGGCAAAAGAGAGCAAGTCGGTTAAAAATGGCGCTGTGAGTTCTATGCTCGACAAAGACTCCAGGCAAATAGCCGAAGGGGCCCGACAGAGGTTGCGTTTATGGGACATCACCGACAGGCAGATAAATCAGATAGAACAGACCGGAATACCGATGAGGACACTTACCATATACAGCCCCGTGAGCGGTTACGTTGTACAGAAGATGGCGTTTCAGGGCATGCGCGTTATGCCCGGGGAAAAGCTTTTCGATATTGCCGATCTCTCAACAGTATGGATATTGTCCGACATTTTTGAATATGAGCTTCCACTTATAAAAGCGGGAGAAAAAGCACTTATCAGCCTGAGTTATTTTCCTGGCAGGACATTTACATCAACCATCGACTATGTTTACCCGGCAATCGCAGCTGATACCCGCTCGGCAAAGGTGAGGTTTACCATCCCCAATCCCGGCAACAGGCTGAAGCCTCAGATGTATACTGATGTCGAGGTAAAGATCAACCTCGGCAAGAGGCTTATTATTCCCGATGATGCCGTCCTTGACTCAGGGAAACGCCAGGTGGTCTATGTCGACAAAGGAGAAGGCAATTTCGAACCGCGCGACGTAAGCATCGGTATCAGGGCTGATGGAATGGTAGAGGTAACCAGGGGACTGAAAGCGGGTGAGCGTGTTGCGTCAGCGGCGAACTTCCTGATCGATTCTGAAGCTAAACTAAAGGGAATCACTAAATAATGATCTCTAATATCATCGGCTTCAGCGTCAGAAACAAGCTTATTGTCTTTCTTATTGTCTCGTTTCTTGTTATTTGGGGATATTGGTCCCTGAAAAAAACTCCTCTGGACGCCATCCCGGACCTGAGCGATACCCAGGTTATTATTTTCACCGACTGGACCGGCAGGAGTCCTGATCTTGTAGAGGACCAGATTACCTATCCTATATCATCAACGCTCCTGGCAGCGCCTGAAGTGCAGGCTGTGAGGGGCTTCTCTTTCCTGGGCAGTTCTTTTATATATGTCATCTTTAAAGAAGGCACCGATATCTACTGGGCACGGAGCAGGGTGCTTGAATACCTGCAGGCTGTAAAGAACAAGATCCCTGCTGATGTAACTCCTGTGCTCGGCCCTGATGCAACGAGTGTGGGATGGGGATTTTCATATGCTGTTGTCGACGAGACAGGCGGCCATAACCTGGCTGAATTGCGCTCTATCCAGGATTACAATGTGAAGCTCGCCCTTGAAAGCGTTCCCGGTGTCTCCGAAGTTGCAAGCATCGGCGGTTTTGTGAAGCAATACCAGATAACCATCGATCCGAACAAACTCCTTGCTTACAACATCCCGTTACCAAAAGTCCTGGATGCGGTCAGGAAAAGCAACCAGGATGTCGAGGGAAGAGTGCTCGAATTATCGGGCGCCGAATACATGGTCAGGGGCAGGGGATATATCAAAAGTCTGAGTGACATCGACAATATCCCTGTGGGCGCCGGCATATCAGGTACTCCTGTTTATTTGAGGGACATCGCCCGTGTTCAGCTCGGTCCCGAGATACGCCGCGGACTTGCCGAACTCGACGGAAAAGGGGAAGTAGCCGGGGGTATAGTTGTTGTCAGGTTCGGTCAGAATGTCCTCAGTGTCATCGACAGGGTGAAGCAGAAGTTAAAAACCGCTGTCGGGCCGAGCCTCCCCAAAGGGGTGAAGATCATTACCACCTATGACCGGACAGACCTTATTCACCGGGCTATCGATACGTTGAAAGAAGAGATCATAAAGCTCTCGATAGCGGTGAGTGTTGTTTGCATTATATTTCTTTTCCATCTTCCAAGCGCCCTCGTTGTGGTCCTTACTCTTCCTGTAGCGATTATCATCTCATTCATATGTATGCACTACCTTGGCGTCACCTCAAACATCATGAGCCTGAGCGGTATTGCTATTGCCATAGGGGCCATGGTTGATGCCTCGATCATCATGGTCGAAAATGCCCATAAAAAAATGGAGACCTGGGAATGTAATCGCGAGCTTTATTGCAGCAGGACTGACGTAATAATAGATGCGGCAAAAGAGGTAGGGCCGTCCCTCTTTTTTTCGCTCCTTGTTATCACGGTCGGGTTCCTTCCTGTGTTTACGCTCCAGGCCCAGGCAGGGAGACTTTTCAAGCCATTAGCGTACACAAAGACCTTTGCCATGTTATTCTCATCGTTCCTCGCCGTTACGCTGACGCCGGTCCTGATGTCGCTCTTTATCAGAGAAAGCAAGCTCGGCAAGGTACCTGTCATCAAATATTTCTTCACCATTTACCCGGAGGACAAGCACCCGGTGAGCCGCATACTTCATAAGGTTTACGGGCCGGTTGCGAATATTGCGCTGCGCTACAAAAAAATCGTAATCATACTGGCGGTCTTCATAATGGGGTTGACCGCATATCCGTTCATGAAACTCGGTTCCGAATTCATGCCTCCTCTGTATGAAGGCTCTCTCCTGTATATGCCGGTAACTGTTCCAGGCGCTTCTATATCCGAAGTGTCCAGGCTTCTCCGGCTCCAGGACCGTATCCTTATGCGGATACCTGAAGTCTCGCAGGTGTTCGGTAAGGGCGGCCGCGCCGAAACGCCTACTGACCCGGCCCCCCTCGAAATGTTTGAGACCGTAGTTAACCTGAAACCGGAATCACAGTGGAGACCGGGGATGACCGTGGAAAAACTCAAGTTTGAGATGAACGATGCGCTTACCATACCCGGCGTGGCCAATTCCTTTACCATGCCCATAAAGAACCGCATAGATATGCTCGCAACAGGCATCAGAACTCCTGTAGGCATCAAGATACTCGGGTCTGACCTCAACGAGATCGAACGCCTCGGCGTTGAAATCGAGAAACTGTTACAGCAGGTGCCGGGCACTCGCAGTGCCTATGCCGAACGTGTCACAACCGGATATTTCTTCGACATAAATGTCAAAAGGGAGGAAGCTGCCCGATACGGCCTTACTGTGCAGGACATACAGGAGATCATACAGTCCGCAATCGGTGGAATGGACCTCACAACAACTGTCGAGGGCAGGGAACGGTATCCCGTGAATGTGCGGTATTTCAGGGACATGCGGAGTGATATGGAAGACATCCGGCGGGTGCTCGTACCTGTCATGGAGGGCCCTGCACTTGCCGCAGCTCCGGGCATTATCCAGGTGCCGCTCGGAGAACTCGCTGACATAAAAATAGTGAAGGGACCGACCTCCATCAAGAGCGAAGAGGGGCTGCTTACCTCTTACGTGTATATCGATTTTGCAGGAAGAGACGTTGGCGGCTATGTCAATGATGCCAAAAAAAAGGTAGCGTCATTGAAAATCCCGTCAGGATACCGTCTCCAATGGAGCGGCGAGTACGAAAACCTTGTAAACACCCACGAAAGGCTGAAACTTGTTATCCCATTAACTTTGTTTATCATATTTATCCTCATCTATTTCAATACCAAGTCTATTACTAAAACGGCGATAGTGCTCCTGGCAGTGCCCTTCTCGCTGGTGGGGTCGTTCTGGCTTCTTTATCTTCTGGGCTACAACATGAGTATTGCCGTATGGGTAGGCATTATTGCACTTGCGGGGCTTGATGCAGAGACCGGAGTCGTGATGCTGCTCTACCTTGAGCTTGCATACGAAAAATGGAAAAAGGAAGGAAAGCTCACGGGCCCCGACGCTCTGAAAGAGGCGGTCATGTACGGAGCGGTGAAAAGGATCAGGCCCAAGGTCATGACCGTTGCAGTCATCCTTGCAGGCCTGATACCTATAATGTTCAGCCACGGGGCAGGATCGGATGTTATGAAGCGGATAGCGGCGCCGATGGTCGGCGGAGTTGTCACTTCAACGATACTCGAACTCATTATCTATCCAGCCATCTATATGCTCTGGAAGGGACGGGATTTCACGAAGCAGAAGTTGGCCTTAATAGCCCAGCGGGGAGATTGATAGCGTGATGAGATCACGTTTGTATCTTCCGACCGGAGTCAACAGCGTACTACATCATTGGATTTAGCCTTTTTAGGGCCCCGGAGTCTATTATCTTAGATGTCACAAAAGAGGCAAAGACTTTTAAAGACATTTGAGCTATAATTTTCCCAGTATCATGATAGAAATGAAAGAGAAAGCGTATTCTGCTTTAAATCTCAAGTGGCCGGTTATAGCCGTGCTGGTGATCAATCTCCTGGTCATTGCTGTGGCCGGCATTGTGATCTACCAGAGTCGTCTTCAGTATGAGGAACGCGCCAGGATTATAACGCAGAACTACGCGCAGGTGCTTGATGAATACATTAATGGAGTCCTGACCAAGATCGATATAACACTGCTGTCGGTGGGAGAAGAAGCCGAGAAACAAATCAAAAGCGGCGGGATAAAAAAAGAATCTTTTAATGCATATATCAAAAGGCAGTATGGGCACATCCCTGAATTTGCGGCTTTGCGCATGGCCGACGAGAAGGGGGACATTCTCTACGGGGTAAACGTACCACCAGGAGTCAACATCAACGACCGTGAGTATTGGTTCCGCCCCCGAGATAACTCCAGGAAAGAACTGTTCATCCCCAGGCCGTATTTTGGGCGTATTTCAAAAGCATTCGTAATTAACATTTCCCGCCGCATTAACAACCCTGATGGCTCTTTTGCCGGAGTGGTATTCGGTACGCTTTCACTTGATAATTTGACCAAAAAACTTTCAGGAATTAATCTTGGCAAACAGGCCGCTTTCGTAGTTTTGAACAAAGACCGGTACGTCGTCGCCCGTTATCCGGAACCTAAGGGAATTGGTGACATCACAGGCAAGCAGATCGGTTCTCCTGAGTTTGTGAAATTGTTTCAGGAAGGCAAAACTGCTGCGACTTATAAAGCATATTCAAGCGTTGACGGTGTTGAGCGCTTATATTCCTATAGAAAGATTGCCGACTATCCTTTGTATATTGATGTCGGGTTGTCCAAAGACGACTACCTTTCGGAATGGCGGAAGGAAACTGCCAAAATATTGGTGCTGGTGGCAATGTTTTCCTTTGTTGTATTCTGTTTGGCATATATGCTTCATCGTTATATCGTCGAACACAGGCAGGCCGAGGAAATTTTATTAGCAACCAAGCAAGAGCTTTTAGAAGCACAGGGAATAGCCCATCTTGGCAATTGGAATCTGGATTTTCAAACCGGTAAGGGCAAGTGGTCCGACGAATCTTATAGGATTTTCGGTTTTGAGCCTGGAGCGTTTACACCTACATTTAATAAGTTCATAGAATCTGTTCATCCGGAAGACAGAAAAAAAGTCGAGGCATATTTCCCGGATCTATTATCCGGAAAACTTTCCCATGTCGAGCTTGATTTACGCATCATCAGACCGATCGGGGATGAAAGGATTATCAGTGTTAAGCTGGAAGTTATAACAGATAAAAACGGTAAACCGTTAAAGCTAAGCGGCATTAGTCTCGACATCACCGAGCGCAAGAGGGCGGAAGAGACGCTGCGTGAGAGCGAAGGGTTGCTCAGAGAAGCACAGACCATTGCAGGTTTGGGCAGTTATGTTATGGATGTCCCTACAGGTTTGTTTAAGACTTCAGAGGTGCTTGATAAGTTGTTTGGGATAGATAAAATATACGAACGTTCTGTAAAAGGATGGGCAGCACTGATTCATCCGGACGACCGTGCCATGATGGTTGACTATTTTAGAAACGAAGTTCTTGGGAAAAAGAAAGTTTTTGATAAGGAATATCGAATTGTCCGTCACAATGACCGGGTTGAGCGCCGGGTACACGGATACGGCAGGCTTGAATTGGATGTCCACGGACAGCCATTGAAAATGCATGGAACGGTCCAGGATATTACCGATAAAAAAAAGATGGAAGAACAACTTTTACAGTCACAGAAGCTGGAAGCTATCGGAACGCTGGCGGGTGGAATTGCTCACGATTTTAATAATCTGCTGCAGGGCGTATTTGGTTATATATCTATGGCTAAACTTAATGCAGCTGATAAAGATAAAAGTGTTGCCGCGCTGGAGCAGGCAGAAAAGGCCTTGCATATGTCTGTTAACCTGACCACACAGCTGCTGACCTTCTCGAAAGGCGGAAAACCGGTCAAGAATAATATATCTCTTCAATCAGTGATTGAGAACTCAGTGAGATTCGCGCTAAGCGGTTCGAGTGTTGATTACCGTATAAAGCTCGATGGAGATCTCTGGAACGTAGAAGCAGATGAAGGACAGATCGGGCAGGTCATCCAGAACATAGTGCTTAATGCCGACCAGTCTATGCCCCTGGGAGGAACAATAGTAATTGCTGCAAAGAATGTGCGGGGATTAAAAGCAGGTATGCCTCGGCTGCCGGAAGGGAGGCATGTCGAGATTTCTATTCAGGATAAGGGAGTCGGCATTTCTGAGGAATACCTTTCGAAAATCTTCGATCCCTATTTCACGACTAAGGCAAAGGGAAGCGGTCTTGGGCTGGCAACATGCTATTCCATAATCAAAAACCATGGTGGTGTAATTCA
>JBEKJD010000043.1:0-14000 GCA_050011415.1 Dissulfurispiraceae bacterium
CGGTATTGCTGAAGCTGCGCCGTTTATTCCACTGCACTTTTTTGACCTTGCCATTATAGATATCCGGCTCTCCGACGGTTCAGGCATTGACTTGCTCAAGGAATTGAAGGATATCAGCCCTGATTCTGTTGTTTTGATAATAACGGCATTCGCATCAACGGAAACAGCAATAAGCGCCATGAAGCTTGGGGCCTATGATTATGTCACCAAGCCTTTTAACATTGACGAGATCCGTATTATTTTAAAAAACATTAAAGAAAAAATATTTTTGCAGACTAAGGTAAAAGAGCTTCAGCAATATGCGGATGTTTACCACAGTATTGTAGGCAAATCCGAAGCCATGCAGAAAGTCTTTACAATGATCGATAAAATAGCGCCGTTTGACACTAATGTCCTTATCACGGGGGAAAGCGGCACAGGCAAGGAGCTTGTGGCAAAGGCCATCCACAAGAAGAGTATAAGGAACGATAAACCGTTCATCGCTATTAACTGTGCAAGCCTCCCTGCCGAACTCCTTGAAAGCGAACTGTTCGGATACTCAAAAGGAGCATTCACAGGCGCCTATACATCAAAACGAGGGCTTATCGATGAGGCCAACGGCGGTACGCTCTTCCTGGATGAAATAGGGGAGATGCCGCTGCCGCTGCAGGCAAAACTGCTGCGATTTCTTGAGGAGAAAAAAATGAGGCCGCTGGGCAGCAGTAATGAAATAGAGGTGGATGCACGCGTAATCGCGGCCACCAACAGGAGCCTGGCGCAGCTCTCGGAAAAGAACGAGTTCAGGGGAGACCTCTATTACAGGATCTCGACATTTGAGATTCGGCTGCCTTCTCTAAAGGAAAGGAAGGAAGACATTCCCCTTCTGATTGAACACTTTGCGGCAGTACTGTCGAAGAAGTTCCAAAAGCACATTGTCAAAATAGATCCGGCGTTTGTGGATTATATGTTGCAGCAGGACTTTAGAGGAAATGTCAGGGAATTAAAGAACATGATAGAAAGGGAAATCATCCTCTCTGAAGACGGGGAATTGAAATGCACGTTGTCTCATATGTTTCAGAGCCAGGGCATTTCAGGGACCGATCTGCCTGACGCTGGAGTAAACCTCAATGAATATTTGGGTTCTCTGGAAAGGAGCTTTCTCGAAAAGGCGCTTGATAAGGCAGGTGGGGTGAAGACAAAAGCCGCCGAACTCCTTGTCTTTCAGAGAATTCCGCTACCGGCTGTCTAAATATAAAAAGTAAGAAGAAGGTTATGGGTCATAGGTTATAGGCCATAGGAAAGAAAAAATAAAAATAAGATTTAAGACAAAGAGACTTTTTGCCCCCTTATCTCCTACCCATAACCTATGACCTATCATTTCCCTATGACTTCGCCCATCTTGAATATCGGCAGGTAAAGTGCAACAACAATATAGCCTATTGTGGTGCCTAAAAAAACCATCAGCATCGGTTCCAGCATAGTGGTAAGATTATTGACCGAATTATCTACTTCGTCATCATAGAAATCGGCGATTTTAATGAGCATCTGGTCCAGCGCGCCGGTTGCTTCGCCTACACTGATCATCTGGCAAACCATTGGAGGGAACACCGGTGATTTGGAAAGTGGCTCGGCAACGCCTTTGCCTGAGGCAACCTCGGATTTGACCCCCATAATAACCTCTTCTACGACTTTGTTACCCGATGATTTTGCACATATCTCCAGAGCGTCCAGTATGGGAACGCCGCTGTTTAAGAGAGTGCCCATTGTCCTTGTAAACCTGGCTACAGCAACTTTTCTTAACAAGTCGCCGAATATGGGCATTTTCAACATGATACGGTCTGTTTTGATCTTCCCGGCGTCAGTTTTTCTAAATTGCTTAATTCCGGTGATAAAACCAAAAATCCCGCCGACGATGCTCGCTCCCCCGATGCCGGCCAGAAAATGGCTCAGCCAAATAACGCTCCTTGTAGGCGCCGGAAGCTTTGCGCCCATATCGCCGAAAATTTTTGCAAATATGGGTATGACGAATATCATTATAATGGCTATTACCAATCCGGCGATTGTCATGACAATTATCGGATATATCATTGCTCCTTTCACTTTTTTCTTCAGCTTCATGGATTTTTCGATATAGCCTGCGAGTCTCAGGAGAACACCGTCAAGCACGCCTCCCGCTTCTCCTGCGGCGACAAGGTTAACATAGAGGTCATCGAAAAGGGTTTTGTGTTTTTTCAAGGCATCGGCAAGGGTTGTGCCGGTTTCAACATCGCTCTTAATCTGGCCGACTACCTCGCCCATTGATTTGTTCTCCATCTGCTTGGATAATATATCGAGGCCCTGGACAATTGGAATGCCTGCAGTGAACATGGTGGAGAATTGCCGTGTAAATACTACGAGATCTTTTTCGGTTATTTTCTGCTTCTTGGGACCGAAAAGTTTAATTCCCGCTTTTTTTTCAGAAATGGTTGTTGGTGTTATCCCCTGCTTCTTGAGCAATAAGACAAGCTCGTCTTTGCTGCCTGCAGCCATCTCACCGCTTTTTACAGCGCCTGTACGAGTCCTCCCCGCCCACTTAAAAGTTGTTGCCATGCAAAATTATGAAACAAAAGTGGAACAAAAGCAAGAGGAAAAACCCCGCCTCTTACCGGCCCTCTCTCATGCTTCTCTTCAAGCTCCAGCGTTTTTTCACTTTCTCATAGAGGGCATCCAGTTTTTTTTGCTGTTCTGCTGAAAGACTGGTCTTCGTTGTGGCAATGCCGTTTTCTATTATTTTTTCCATTTGGGGATGGTATTGTGCACGAAGCTGCTGGAGTTGAAGCTGCGTTTCCTCTACGACTTCCTCTACCTCATCCTGCTGGTCGTGAGTCAGGTTTAATTCAGAAGTAAGCTTTTTCATGATTACCTTGCGCACTGCCGGAAGTCCCTCATGAAGGATCCCACCGATTCTCTGCTTCATATAGAATCCGGTACCGACGGAACCCATAATAATACCCGAGAGGAACACGACAGCGATTACCAACCAGGTTTTCCATTGTTTCATAAATTCACCTCTTGTATTATGGGAATAACGGCTGCGCAAATATGAATCCCATGGGGTCTTCTAACAGAAATCGTGCCGCCTCATATTCGGGACCTATGTTCGTTATGAGAGAGCAGACCATAAAGATCAGGGCGCTAATGCAGACCGCTGCCGCTGTCCTCCATATGACTGGTGTATCCCATAACGTGTTAATTTGCAACGGTACCGAATCGAGGGTGAGGATATGGGATATGACCTCCCTTTCCCATTCGGGCCTAACTGAAAAAAGTCTCCATTTATTATGAGCGTATTTCAGTGCGTTCTCAATTATTATGATCTTTTCATCCTGAGTTTTCATCAATGTCCCCCCTTTTAATACTCCAAAGTCCGAAGGTGAGAAGCTGAGAAGTTGAGAAGTTGAGAAGGTGTGTCCTACCTTCCATATTCTTATGTGTCCTATAGCCCATTGCCTATTGCCTATCGCCTTCTTTATCTAACAATTCGGAGATTATCTTCCGGAGTTTGTTACGTAAGCGGTGGGCCTTTACTTTAACATTGATAACTGTCCACCCCAGCAAATCCGCAACTTCTTTCACCGACAACTCCTCCAGGTAAAGCAATGTTATTACCATCCGTTCCTCTGCAGTCAACTTGTTCAGGGCCCACTGCAGGACTTCCCTTGATTCCTTGAGCACTTCTTCTCTATCAAAACATTCCTGGGATTGTGCTGATACCACGGTCTCGACCCATTTGCCGTGTTCATCTGTCAGGGAGGCCATGGGTATTTCTTTTGATTTGTACCGCTCTCTCCAGAAATCATAGCAATATCTTGTGGATATTTTGGATATCCAATATTTAAGAGGTGACTCGGCCCTATAAGACGGGAGCGCTTTGTAAATCCGAATAAAAATTTCATGGGCTGCCTCCTCAATCATGTCCGGCGGCAAATGCTTTGATACAATATGAAATACGTATGCATCATACCGTTTTAAAATAATTTCGAATTCGTCTGTATTGCCGCTCAGGATGCTGCTGATTATATCATTATCATGCCGCTCGCCCAAAATATGATGTACTCCTAAAGTTAATGAGAACGATAATGGTAATCTCTCCAGTCTTAGGGTAACAGAATTCTTCTGGAAAAGATCAACATATTCCTTTATCCATATTTTTTAGTCGTAAATTGTTGCTGAAAGGTTACAGATTATACAAGGACTACTTCTCTCACCAGTTGGCTTTTAGTGCAAGCCCTTTGACAATTTCCAGCCTTTCTTGCAGGGAGAAATCGAAGTAAAGAGCACTTTCCATCAGGATTGATATGATTTCTTTTATCTTTTGCCGATCCATGGCAGACTCCGTTGAATCCTTTCTTGATTCAGTTATCGGCGGAAGCGGCAAAATGTTTAATAACAGGCGAGGGGCAACAGGCAACTTATTATCTAAGACCTTTGATATAATAACTGGCAATGGCACGGGAAGATCTCTCAAAATTGAAGATACAAAAGACCGCTGAAACGCTGCGACCCGCACGGCGCAGGATTCCGCCTGCCCTGACAGCGGCAGTGGCTGTGCTTCTTGTATTGTTGTTCCTATATTTTCAGGGAACTCTTACCCCGGCTGTGGAGGTAGAGGCGCTGACAGTATCAAAGATGTATCCATCTCAGGTCTTTACGCTTTTAAATGCAAGCGGTTATGTTGTGGCCCAACGCAAAGCTGCTGTTGCCCCAAAGGTAACCGCCACTCTGGTATGGCTGGGTGTCCAGGAAGGCAGCGTAGTGAAAAAAGGGCAGCTTATCGCACGTCTTGAGAACGAGGACGTTACTGCTCAGAAGAACCAGGCTGTTGCCAATCTGAATGTCGCCCGCTCAAACCTTGAGCAGGCGAAGGCTGAACTGAATGACGCAACTGTGTCGCTGAACAGAGAGCGGGATCTGTTGTCAAAAGGGTATGTGGCCCAGGCTGACTTTGATACTGCCGAAGCGCGATACAAGAAGGGAAAGGCTGCAGTGGAGGGCTCCGAAGCGGCTATTAAGGCTGCTGTTGCTGCGCTCAACGGCGCTAACGTCGCGATTGAATACACACTGATACGAGCTCCCTTCAATGCCGTGGTTTTAACAAAAGATGCCGACGTAGGCGATATTGTTACACCGATAGGGGCTGCTGTAAATGCAAAGGCCGCAGTGGTAACTATTGCTGACATGAGTTCGCTCGAAGTTGAAGCCGATGTGTCCGAATCCAACTTGCAGCAGGTCAGGGTGGGACAGCCGGGCTTGATTCAGCTCGATGCTTTGCCCGAATCCCGCTTCAGGGGAGAGGTCAGCACAGTTGTCCCCACTGCCGACCGCAGCAAGGGAACGGTAATGGTAAAGGTGCGTTTTATTGATAAGGACAAGAGAATATTGCCGGAAATGAGCGCAAAAGTCGCATTTCTCTCCAGGCCGGCAGGCCGGGATGAGCAAACTCCGTTCATCGCTCTTAACCCTGTATCAGTCGTAAGCCGTTCTGACCGAAAGGTTGTTTTTCTTATCAGGGGCCAACAGGCTATAGAGGCGCCGGTAACTATCGGCGCGAAGAGAGGCGATATGCTGGAGGTAACCGGCGGAGTACAAGCCGGGGACAAAATAGTTGCGAATCCGCCGTCCGGATTAAGAAACGGCGCCAAGATAAAAGTCGCAGAAAAATAGATGGAAGCAGACAAGCAGCCTATTGTTGAAATACAGAATCTGAGCAAATCATACCGCAAAGGCTCCCAGATAGTGCCTGTCCTGGACGGCATAACATTCGATATCAAAGAAGGGGAGTTCCTTGCTCTTATGGGACCTTCCGGCTCAGGCAAGAGCACCCTGCTTAATCTTATAGCCGGCATTGACAAGGCTGACAGCGGTACTATCAAAGTGGGAGCTATAGATATAACGGCCCTTACTGAAACTCAGCTTGCACGCTGGCGGGCGGACAATGTAGGTTTTGTTTTTCAGTTTTACAATCTGATCCCGGTGCTTACTGCCTTTGAAAATGTTGAGTTGCCGCTTCTGTTGACCTCGCTTTCGCGGAAAGAGCGGCGCGAACATGCGGAGGCCGCCCTTTCAATAGTAGGACTTGCCGACAGAATGGACCACTATCCGGGACAGCTCTCCGGCGGACAGCAGCAGCGTGTCGCCATAGCACGCGCAGTAATAACCGACCCGGCCATAATCGTAGCTGATGAGCCGACGGGTGATCTGGACCGTGTTTCCGCAGGAGAGATACTTGATTTAATGGAACGCCTTAATGCCGAGTCCGGCAAGACTATTATCATGGTAACGCATGACCCGCGCGCTGCTGAAAAGGCCCATGTCATAAAGCATCTGGAAAAAGGTGTATTAGGGTCTGCGAATGAATAACTTAAAATGTTCATCCTGAAGCTCATTTTTAAGAATGCCTTTCGACATAAGCTCCGTACCTGGCTTACAATTGCAGGCATCACTATTGCTATTCTTGCGTTTGGCCTTTTGAGGACTGTGATAAGTACGTGGTACTCCGGGGTTGAGCACTCTTCAGCTACCCGCCTGGTGACAAGGAATGCCATCTCATTGACCTTTACTCTCCCCCTGTCCTATGAGGAACAGATTCGCCATGTGCAGGGAGTGAAATTTGTTACCCGCGATAACTGGTTCGGCGGCATTTATATCGATGAGAAGCACTTTTTCCCCAATTTTGCAATTGACCCTAAAAATTACTTGCCTCTGGTGCCCGAGTTTGTAATACCCGAGGACCAGCAAGCCGCTTTTATCCATGACCGCAAGGCCGCCCTCGCCGGACGAAAGATCGCAGAGAAATACCACTGGAAGATCGGTGATACAATTACTCTGAAGGGGACTATCTTCCCGGGCAACTGGGAATTCGTGCTGCGCGCAATTTACCATGGCAGGGATAAAAACACTGATGAAACATTTTTTTTGTTCCACTGGGATTACCTCAACGAAACACTTAAAAAAACAGTGTCTCGCAGGGCGGACCAGGTAGGGTTCTACTTTATCGGAGTGACCAGCCCAAACCTTGCTGCCGAAGTCTCACAGTCGATAGATAAAATGTTCAAAAACTCACTATCCGAAACATTGACAGAGACGGAAAAAGCCTTTCAACTCGGCTTTATTTCCATGTCTGAGGCTATTATCATTGCCATTCGGATGGTATCTTTTGTGGTCATCATAATAATCATGGCTGTTATGGCTAATACAATGGCCATGACTGTCCGCGAGCGGTTTGGGGAATATGCAGTATTTAAAACTCTTGGGTTTGGCGGTATGCACCTGGCAGGTCTGATCTTCGGAGAATCACTGGTAATAGCCATGACAGGCTGCGCAGCAGGCATTGCCTCTACGTTCCCTGTCGCAAAAGCCTTCGGTCAGGCCATGGACAACTATTTCCCGGTCTTCAATGTCGCAACATCAACAATATATATGGACATTGCCGCCTCTTTGCTGATAGGGCTGGTTGCGGCTATTGTGCCTGCATTGCGCGCAGTACATATACCTATTGCAGACGGACTGAGGAGGATTGGCTGAATGGGAAAGATTCCCTTCTCATACAGCCTTCGCAACCTCAGCACCAGGAAGCTTACTACCGTCCTTACGGCATCGGGTATGGCACTGGTGGTATTTGTTTTTGCCTCCATATTGATGCTTGCCGAGGGGCTGAAAAAAACCCTTGTAGCGACAGGCTCTTATGACAACGTCATAGTCATCAGAAAGGGGTCCGATTCCTAGGTGCAGAGCGGGATTGACAGGCTTTCCGCTTCCGTTGTCGAAACTCAGCCTGAAATAGCAACAGGCGTGAACGGGAACCGTCTGGTTTCCAGGGAACTTGTAGTGCTTATAAACCTTCCTAAACGCGGCAGCAATAAACCATCCAATGTTGTTATAAGGGGGACAACGGAAAATTCACTTTTGCTGAGACCCCAGGTAAGACTTGCGGCAGGCCGCATGCCAAGGCAGGGGTCCTCAGAAATTATGGCCGGACAAAGTATTGCCAGGCGGTTCAAGGGAGGGGGCTTGGGGGAAACGCTCCGTTTCGGCATGCGGGACTGGGCAGTAGTCGGCATATTTGATGCCGGCAATACTGGTTTCAGTTCCGAAATATGGGGCGATGTTGACCAGCTTATGCAGGCCTTTCGCAGGCCGGTCTATTCCTCGGTTATTTTTAAATTGAGTGATGCTGCGGATTTCGATAAGGTCAAGCTGCGCCTTGAGAATGATCCGCGCATGACTGTCGAGGCGAAAAGGGAGAATGTGTATTATGAAGAACAATCAAAGGTGATGGCTAAGTTTCTCAGTGTTCTTGGGCTTTCACTGACCATCATTTTTTCTGCAGGGGCAACAATCGGCGCAATGATAACCATGTATACGGCGGTGGCGAACCGGACAAATGAAATCGGCACATTGAGAGCACTCGGCTTTCGAAGGCTCAACATCCTCATCGCTTTTCTGATAGAGTCCCTCTTGCTCGGCATTGCCGGAGGTTGTGCAGGGCTGTTTTTTGCCTCTTTTATGCAGCTTATAACGATTTCAACCATGAATTTCCAGACTTTTTCCGAGCTTGCATTCTCCTTTGCCCTGACTCCCAAAATAATTTTTCAGGCCATGGCCTTTTCCGTGATAATGGGCTTTGTGGGAGGGGTACTACCCGCGGTCAGGGCCTCGCGCATGAATATTGTGGAGGCACTGCGGGCGGGGTGAGGGGTATTGGGTCAGTTAGTTTTTGCTCTGGATCAATTAGTCTTCCGATGCCAGTCATTGGCAAGTATTGAAAACCGGCTATTGTCGCAATTTTTCGATATGTGGGCTGGACGTTACGGGGTCCCAAAAAATCGCGGATTTTTTGGGGTGCCCCATGCCCACTACCAGAACCCAGGTGATCCAGAGCAAAAACAAACTGACCCAGTACCTTTTTGAATGTTGATAGATTTTGCTTTTGCCTTGCTGTATAATTTCATAAAGTATCATTAACTTTATTCGAGAGTTGGACATATGGAACAAATCCGGAAGTTTTTAATCAGGGACAGCGAATATATTACCCTCAGGCCGGCAGAGCCCGGGGATTCGGAAGGGATTATCAAGGCCTTGAAATCCTTTGCCCCTGAGCGCAGTTATGTTTTGATGGAGCAGTATGGCAAAGACACAGAGTTGGAAAAAGAGTATATCAGCGCAATGGATATGCGCAGCAACCTGCTCCTCGTTGCGCTCTCGGAGGACAGTGTCATCGGCATTCTTGAAGCCCTTCAGTCAGACGGCGGGTACAGACCTGAAACGTCCCATGTGCTTGATATAGGGCTGCATATCAAAGCGGAGTTCCGCGGTCTCGGCATAGGTCTCAGGATGTTGGAATATACGGATGAGTGGGCCAGGGAACATGGATTCAGGAAGCTGGAGGCAAGTGTTTTTACAACAAATAAACGCTCCCTTAATTTATTCAGGAAATCGGGTTTTTCGCAGGAATGCACCAAGGTGAAGAGAATCAGAGTCGGAAACGATTTTATCGACGAGGTCTGTATCGGCAAATGGCTGGAATGAAACGTCTCAATAACTCATAGCGTCATTTGGCGGAAAATAAGTTTTACTACTGTCCCCCCATGTTTACCAGGATCATCAATAGCTGCAGTTGCTTTGTGCATATCAGCTATTTCTTTAACAATGGACAGCCCGAGTCCGCTTCCTTCCACATTATTGCCCAGGATGCGGTAGAATCTCTGAAAAACCGAATCCCTTTCTTCCACCGGTATGCCTGGGCCGTTGTCTTCAACGGACAAAATAATGCTGCCATTTTTTTCCAATTTTGTCGTGACGCTGCTTCCCGGAGGCGAATAACGCAGCGCATTATCCAGAAGGTTATCGAGCAGGATTTTTATAAGAAATTTGTCCCCATTGATCATTATTTCTTCATTGGGTCCTTCATAACCTATATCAATTTTCTTTCCTAAAGCAATGGAGAACCAGGCCTTAGTCACTTCCTGAACTGTTTCGGTCAGATTCAAGGGTTTCAGTTCGGGCATCCTGTTGGCTTCATGTCCCACCTTGGCGAGATCCAGCATCTGGCTTACGAGACGGGCGATCCTTTCGGCGCTCATCCGGAGCTGCTGAAGTGAGTGCAGCAGGCTTTCCCTGTCGGTCTGTCTTAAAGCCAAATCTATCCGGGTTATTAAACCCGCTACCGGGGTGCGGAGCTGATGCGCTGCATTGGACACAAAACGCTGCTGGGCAGACATCGCCTTGTCGAGACGGGCCATCAGACCGTTAATAGATTCTATGATAGGGAGAACTTCCATAGGCGCATGTCCCCCTTCAACAGGACTCAGGTCGCGATGGGAACGGGCTGTAATTTCCCGGCGCAAGTGCTGCAAGGGCTGGAGCCCTTTGCCTATTCCAAACCACACTACGAGCAAGGCAGACAATATGAGCAGGAGTTGAGGAAGCACAAGGGCAGTAAGGATTTCGTTTGCCATGATCTTGCGCTTGTTTAAGGTTTCAGCAGCCTGGACCAGAACAGGCCGCTTCGACTGACTTTTCGAAGGCAGATAATAGCGCGAGGCTATCCGCAACTTCCTGCCTTGCAGCGTACCGTCATGCATAATGAGGTCGTTTCTATCGCTGTTTACCGGGGGAGACGGCAGATTGGGATCGCCGGCCAGCAAAGTTCCATCTGAACTGGTCACCTTCAAATATATTTTGTCAAATTCATCCGTCAGAAACATTTTTTCCGCTGCCGGCGGCAGGTCCAATACTTCGCGGCCGTTGACAATAGTTATCTGTTTTGTAAGGTCTCTGGCAGAATCGGCCAAGGAGCGGTCATATGCTATATTGGCAAATTTGTAAGCGAAATAATATGAGCCCACAGAACCGATGCCCCAAAAGAACAGCATCGGAAGGAGCAGCCAGAAAAGAAGCTTTCTGCGAAGGGAAATGTGCTTATTCATTTGATTCGACTATTGAATATCCGAGACCCCGTATATTGCGGATCGAAACGTCTGAACAGTCTATTTTTTTCCTGAGCCTGTGGATGAATACTTCAATGGCGTTTTCGCCCACATCCTCATCCCAACTGTACATTTTTTCCAATATTTGACTCTTGCTCACCACATGCCCCATGTTGCGCAAGAGGACCTCAAGTATGCACAGTTCACGCGCTGAAAGATCGACTGTACGCCCCCCGACCATGACCTTTTTCACCGCCGTATCAACTGACAAAGATCCCAGGCTAATCTCATTAGTGCCGCCGCATTGGCCGCGCCTTAACAGTACCCTGACGCGGGCTTCAAATTCGCTCAGGTTGAAGGGTTTCGTAATGTAATCATCCGCGCCTGAGTCCAACCCGCTTATCCTTTCTTCCACGGCATCTCTTGCAGTCAGAATCAGGACCGGTGTCCTGTTGCCGCGTTTCCGGAGCCTTTTCAGGATTTGCAGTCCGTCCATTAATGGCAACCCCAGATCAAGAATCACAAGATCGTAGACCTGCCCGGAAAGTATAATATCGGCTTCCTCGCCATTATTAGCCCTGTCAGCCGCGTGCCCGGCCTGCATCATCGATGTCACCAGCCCATCGGCAAGCACTTTATCATCTTCGACGACAAGAATTTTCATTCGATACCTACCAGTAAGTTTGGTGTAAGTTTCATTTTTTATTATAGCACCATACTTAAGAAATTCAGACAGTGCAGGGTAGTTTTTCTGCAGTCGAGCGCCTGGGTTCTCGGCAGTGGGCGAGTAACGCCGAGCCCACATATATAACTGGAACAAAGATGATGTTCTGTATAGACAGCGGGGCAGGCACAGCGGACTATTCGCTCGCAAAGACCGGGGTCCCCGAAAAGTCGAAGACTTTTAGGGGTGGAAAGGAAAATTACCCTGTACTGTCTGAATTAAAGCGGAAAGAGAGGTGGCACATTTTGCGGCAGCATATCAGACAGATTCTTTTTTTGTGCTGGTTTTTCCTATTAGTCACGTCAGGGGCCGGCTGCCATTCTGCAGGTTCTGAAGGGACAGGCGATTCACGCAAGGATGTCATTAAATCAACCGATCCCAATGCGATTGAAATGGATCACCCGGAGCGGTACTCTCTGGTGGCGGTAGAATGCAGGAAAATCGTTGATGAAATAAATGTCAACGGAGTGGTAGCCCCCGACGTCAATCGCTCGGTAGCAGTATTGTCTCTTGGCGGAGGACGAGTGGTAGACATGAAGGTTAGACTTGGAGACGATGTACAAAGAGGGCAGCTCCTGCTCCGGATTCACAGCCCGGACCTGGTTGCCGCTTTCTCGGATTATCAAAAGGCCCAGGCCGATGAGTTGTTGGCGCGCAAACAATTGGAACGCTCCGAGGCTCTCTATGAGCGTGGAACAATAATTGCTAAAAAGGACCTAGAGGTAGCCCAGAACGCAGAGGACAAGGCACAGGTCGATGTTAAGACAGCGCGTGATCACATCAAAGTTCTCGGCGGAGACCCCGACCATGTTTCCCCAATTCTCGATGTTCGCTCCCCGATTTCCGGCACAATCGTTGAGCAGAATGTTACGGGAGGTACCGGAGTTCGTTCTCTTGACGTTACCCCGAATCTTTTTACGGTCGCCGATCTGTCCCGCGTATGGGTCCTCTGCGACCTCTACGAGGATACAATTTCCAAAGTGCATCTTGATGATATAGCCGACGTGCGCCTCAAGGCCTATCCTGATCGGCTGTTTCATGGTCTTGTGAGCAATGTCAGCCGGGTGCTTGATCCCAACTCCCGGTCAGCAAAGGTCCGTATCGAACTGGATAATCCCGGCATGGTAATGCGTGCTGGAATGTTTGTGACTGCGGAGATTAGTTCCCGTAAGCGCTTTGAACGGCCTGTCCTGCCTGCGTCCGCAATTGTACGCCTCCATGACAAGAACTGGGTGTTTATGCCTCTCGACGGCAACCGGTTTCGAAAAATAGAGGTTCAGATCGGCCCGCACGTAGGCGACAACCTCCAGCAGATTCTTGCGGGGGTAAAGATCCACGACAAAGTGGTTGTCAACGCCCTGCAATTCTCCAGTGCTTCGGAATTATCGGAAGCAAAATAGACTATGATTAATTATCTCGTCGAATTCGCACTCCGAAAAAAGTTGTTGGTTCTCAGTGTCGGATTACTTCTTTTCATCTGGGGGATAAGCTCGTTTCACCGCCTGCCGGTAGAGGCTTATCCGGATGTCGCCGACAAATACGCCTGGGTAATTACGCAGTGGCCCGGACGCGCAGCAGAGGAAGTCGAACAACAGATCACGATCCCTATTGAAACCCAACTAAATGGAGTCGGACATCTCACCCATCTGCGTTCGATTTCACTTGCAGGGCTTTCCTTCATAACGGTAATTTTCAATGACAACTCCGACAACCTGCAAAACCGGCAACAGGTACTTGAGAAGCTGACTTTGGTAAACCTTCCGCCGGGTCTGAGTCCGCAGATCGGCCCAGACTTCAGTCCCGCAGGGCAGATATACTTCTACACTCTGGAGAGCAAAAATCCACAATACGACATAATGGAACTCAAGCGGATCCAGGACTGGACGGTCTTAAAACACCTTATGTCGGTTCCGGACATATCAGCTGTTTCTATCTTCGGCGGCGAAACCCGCGAATACCAGGTGAAAGTCGATCCCAATATGCTCGTTTCATACGGCCTGTCAATTGGGCAAGTCGAACAGGCCCTAACTGCCAATAACGTCAATGCCGGAGGAAGCTTTATAGAGAAAGGACAGCAGGCATACAACGTGCGGGTCGTCGGCTTGATGGCCAACACGGATGACATTGGCGCTACTGTTCTTAAAGTGCAGAACGGAACCGGAACTCCGGTAAGAGTCCGGGATGTCGCAGTCGTAACCCAGGGGCCCAAGATACGCCTGGGGCGTTTGGGCAAGACCATCCGACACGAGGATGGGCGAGTCACCGACAACGACGATGTTGTAGAGGGCATTGTACAGATGCGCACGGGTGCTGAAGCCGAGTCCACCCTG
>JBEKJD010000044.1:0-13949 GCA_050011415.1 Dissulfurispiraceae bacterium
GGGTTTGATGATATATCCGTCACCACCCTCTTCAGCCGCCCTCGCAATGGTATGCCTGGTCGCTTCCGCGGTAACAAAAATAAAGATCATGTGATCGTAATTCTTGTCCTCCCGTATGGTTTTAAAAAGCTCGATCCCGCTCATTACCGGCATATTGACATCGCTTATGACCATGTCCACAGGCTTTGCTTTAATTATATCAAGCGCCTCTCTCCCGTCCCCGGCCGTTGCAATGCTCTCGAAGCCTATTCTCGCAAGCATATTGCTGATGGTTTTACGCATGGATGTCTCGTCTTCCACAACGAGGCATTTTATTTTCAGATACGCAACAGGAACTGCCATCAGCCCAGCACCTCTTTAATTGCATCAGGGAGGGTAAAGATAAAACGTGTTCCGCCCCCTTCATTATCCTCAGCCCATAACCGCCCTTCGTGCGCATCGATCACAAGTTTGCAGAATGTCAGCCCCAGTCCGGTAGTAGTATTCCTGTACATCTTACCCGTCTCTATCTGGAAAAATTTGTCGAAAACTTTTCCCTTGAAATCATCCGGGATGCCTGGGCCCTCATCGGCAACGCCGAAAACAGTCTCTTTCGTGCCGGCATCATAACTGATATTCACCCTTATCTGTTTCCCGTCCGGGGAATGCTCGATAGCGTTCAGCAGCAGATTTGAAATCGTCCTGCCTATAAGGTTTTCATCGATAAACAGTGCGCGTGGTCCTCCATCAAACACTATCTGAATGCCCCTCAATGCAAGCAGGCCCTTCAACGACGTGATTTCACGCTGAACCAGATCGCGGAGGTCAACCTCCTCCCTGTAAATAACGCTTCCCCTTTCTTCCATTTTCATGACATCAAGGATATTCATAACCATGCGCTGCATTTTATACACATCGTTCAGAGCAAGGGTCACCAGCTCAAGCTGAGGCGCATTAAGCGGTTCGTAACTCAGCATGTCCATGTTCGCCATAATGGTGCTGACAGGCCCCTTCAGATCATGCACTATAAAGCCGGTCAGACCCGTCTTCATCTCGTCAGCCTTTTTAAGATACGCCATCGCATCCTCGTGCTTTTTAATTCTATTTTCAAGAAGGTCATCGGCCTGCTCGGCATACAGATAAACAGCCAGTTGACCGGTCAGTTTAACCGCTTCTTTGATCTGTGCCCTGGTCATCCGCTTACAATCTAATGTATCAGTAATATTAATAACGCCGATCTTTTTGTTGTTGAACTTAATCGGCAGACTCAATGAATAGCATGATGAGTACTTGGTTGTATCCGCGGGTGTGAAATAGGAGAGCCTTTTCCTGTTTGTTTCGAATGGCGCATCCTCAAGCAACGCCCTGGTTGCAATAGTGACATCCGACAGACTTCTTTTCATGCCTACAATGGCAGAGTGTGTTGCCGCATGGACCTCCAGTGTCATATCTTCGAGGTTAATCAGCATGACAGAACACTTTTCGACCTTAAAATAGCGTGCGATAAGGCTTACCACATTGTGGAGCCTTGCGCTAAAAGGAGTCCTGTTGTCAGACATGAGTTCCCCGACTTCACATATTAGCGTCTCTATCGTTTTCACACGCATACGATAACTATATCAAATTTGGCCCAAGTTATCTATCAAAGCAGTATATGGACTAATAAGTTTTACACAACTGCCCATTTTTTTGTCGGACTCCTGACCTCCTTCAAGAATGCCTCAAAATGTCTGATATATCAGGAGCCTCCTGATATATCAGGAGGCGGAGCATTTCTCAGTATAATCCCCCAATAGTAGTTTTAGCTGAAATTCCAATGTTTTCAATAGCATATTAACTCCTTTCCTGTCAACACCACTCCTGGCACATATTCTGCTTTTCAATTCGCAAGCAAACACAAAAGTATGTTCCCTCTTATCGCATGTTGTGGCTGTTTTTGTGAGCCCGGCCTAATGAGGGTACGATGACCGGGATCGCAGAGGCCCTGACTGAGGATAGACATGATGACCGCGGAGACCGTGACGATCATCGTTAAGGCGATGGCGAATCGTGATCAGCTGTAGGAATCTTGATAACCGGGAGGTTCCGTGATACTATCGATATTAAGAATGCTTGTGCAGCCTGAAAGGCGGCGTGATCTTTTAGAAACAGTTAAGGGGATGCTCGAACCCGCACGGGTCGAAAGGGGCTGTCTGAGTTTCCGTCTTTATGAAGACGTAGAAAACAGAAATGCCTTTGTCCTGCTGGAGGAATGGGCGACACAGGAAGATCTTGAGAGACATATCTCCAAAGACAATCAGCGGCGGCTACTCGCACTTATGGACCTGTTGAGCGAGCAACCTGAATTGCGGTTCAACACTGTGTCACATACGGCGGGAATGGATCTCATAGAAGAAGTCCTCAATGACATCAAGGAGGTGAAAATGGAAAAAAACAAAATTCTTGAAGAAAGTCAAAAGATGGAAGCAATAGATAAATAAACCAGTGTTCATAATTCAGGCAGAAAAGGAGGAGCGATTATCATGAAAAGATTTAAGACTCGACAAACGTATCTCTTGTTTATCTTAATCCTAAGTGTTTTTTTAATTACAGGATGCGGACATGGAGGAGGGGGAGCAGCAGGAGCAAGCGCGGCGGCACCCACTGCGCCCACTGTGAGTGCCGTAGTCCCTGCTAATGCTGCCACAGGTGTAGCGATCAACACGGCAGTCAGCGCAACCTTCAGTGAGGCAATGAACTCTACAACGATCATTTCCCCGGCAACAACCTTTACCTTAACGCAAGGGGGAACGGCTGTTGCAGGCAAAGTTACCTACTCCGGCGTAACTGCGGTCTTTACACCAACAAGCAATCTTGCATCCAGCACCACCTATACCGCCACGATTACAACCGGGGCCACGGCCCAGAACGGCCTTTCACTGGCAAGCAGCTATTCATGGACCTTTACCACAGGCGCTGCCCCGGACACCACTCCGCCGACGGTGAGTCTTACGATCCCTGCTAATGCTGCCACAGGTGTACCGATCAACACGGCAATCTCAGCAGCCTTCAGCAAGGCGATGAACCCGTTGACGATCACCAACCAAACCTTTACCTTAACGACAGGCGGAACTGCTGTTGCAGGCGCTGTGACATACTCTGGCGTAACAGCGGTCTTCACACCATTAAGCAACCTTGCATCTGGTACCACCTATACCGCTACTATTTCAACCGGGGCCACGGACGCGACTGTGACCGGCAATGCACTGGCAAGCAGCTATTCATGGACCTTTACCACAGCTGCGGCCCCGGACACCACTCCACCGACGGTGAGTCTTACGATCCCTGCTAATGCTGCCACAGGTGTACCGATCAACACGGCAATCTCAGCAGTCTTCAGCAAGGCGATGAACCCGTTGACGATCACCAACCAAACCTTTACCTTAACGACAGGCGGAACTGCTGTTGCAGGCGCTGTGACATACTCCAGCGTAACTGCGATCTTCACACCAACAAGCAACCTTGCAGCCGGCACCACCTATACCGCCACTATTATAACCGGCGCCAGGGACGCGACTGTGACCGGCAATGCACTGGCAAGCAACTATTCATGGACCTTTACCACAGCTGCGGCCATAGACAAAACTCCGCCCACTGTGACTCTCACAGTCCCTGCTAATGCTGCCACAGGTGTACCAATCAACACGGCAATCTCCGCAGCCTTCAGCAAGGCGATGAACCCGTTGACGATCACCAACCAAACCTTTACCTTAACGACAGGCGGAACTGCTGTTGCAGGCGCTGTGACATACTCCGGCGTCACTGCGGTCTTCACACCATTAAGCAATCTTGCAGCCGGCACCACCTATACCGCCACGATTACAACCGGCGCCACGGACGCGACTGTGACCGGCAATGCACTGGCAAGTAACTATTCATGGACCTTTACCACAGCTGCGGCCATAGACAAAACTCCACCGACGGTGACTCTCACAATCCCTGCTAATGCCGCCACAGGTGTACCGATCAACACGGCAATCTCCGCAGTCTTCAGCAAGGCGATGAACCCGTTGACGATCACCAACCAAACCTTTACCTTAACGACAGGCGGAACTGCTGTTGCAGGCGCTGTTACCTACTCTGGCGTAACAGCGGTCTTCACACCATTAAGCAATCTTGCAGCCGGCGCCACCTATACCGCCACGATTACAACCGGGGCCACGGACGCGACTGTGACCGGCAATGCACTGGCAAGTAACTATGTATGGACGTTTACCACAGCTGCGGCCATAGACAAAACTCCGCCCACTGTGACTCTCACAGTCCCTGCTAATGCTGCTACAGGTGTAGCGATCAACACGGCAATCTCCGCAGCCTTCAGCAAGGCGATGAACCCGTTGTCGCTGACCAACCAAACCTTTACCTTGACGGCTGGGGGAACGGCTGTTGCAGGCGCTGTGACATACTCCGGCGTCACTGCGGTCTTCACACCATTAAGCGATCTTGCATCCGGCACCACCTATACCGCCACGATTACAACCGGCGCCAGGGATGCGACTGTGACCGGCAATGCACTGGCAAGTAACTATGTATGGACGTTTACCACAGCTGCGGCCATAGACACTACTCCGCCGACGGTGATTCTCACATCTCCTGTTAATGGTGCCACAGGTGTGTGTACCAACGGAGTCACCGCTACCTTCAGCAAGACGATGAACCCGTTGACGCTCACCAACCAAACATTTACGGTGGCAGGCGTAACAGGAACAGTCACCTATGATCCAATAAGCAATATTGCGACCTTTACACCAGTTACACCAAGTTCTCTTGCATCCAGTACCACCTATAACCCCCAGATTACAACGGGGGCCAAGGACGCGACCGTGACTGGCAATGCACTGGCAAGTAACTATAATTGGAGCTTTACAACCGGGACAGCCTCTGCCTGTGCACCGCCGGTAGTCCCGACGGGTATAAACGCGACCCTTGGAATCCTCTCCCCATACGCTATTGCGTCAGCCGCCGGGGTAAGCAACACCGGTGCTACCAAGATTAACGGGGATGTGGTGTTTGATCCAACTGCCACGTGCAATGCTGTTGCTGTTCCAGGTGGTTCGGCTACGGCAGGTTTTGGTCTTTGCGGAGGAGATCCTCCAATAAACAATGCTGTGGACACGGTAACTACTACAAGCAGTCCGGACACAACTACTGCAGCCGCTGTCATGGCCGTCTTGAAAACTGAGTACGGCAGCATCACTCCGGCTCAAATGCCTGGGGCTACTGTTCTTGGATGCGGTACCATAGGAAGCGCCGGCGGCGGGGGAGCGGGCATAGGCTGTGCCGGCAACTCCACTCTTCCTCCCGGCACCTATATATCCGCTACGAGCTCAACGATTGGGGTAACTGGGACTCTCACCCTCGACGGGCAGGGCAATCCGAATGCTCAATTCGTCTTTCAGGCGCCATCTGCTCTCACTACGGCGACCAATAGCACGATTATCCTGGTCAACGGCGCCAAGGCATCCAACGTCTGGTGGCAGGTGGGCAGTTCAGCGACTCTCGGCGTGAACAGTGCATTCTATGGAAACATACTGGCTGCTGCATCAATCACGATGAATAACGGCGCGACGTCTTGCGGACGATTGTTGGCGGGTGCTACAATTTCCTCCGGCGCGTTTGTATTTGGCGCCAATGTCGTTTCAGTGCCGGGTCATCCTGATGCGCCTGCTGGTTGCCAGTAAGACATGAGGTATTTGGCCTAAAAACAGGCAAAAAAGGGAGACAGGCAATTCAGCCTGTCTCCCTTTTGCCTCTTTACATCGCCTCGTTGTTTTGGCACAGAGATATCACACACGGCTATTTTTCAAAGAGCCGGAAAGACAACAGCAAAACGCACCCACAATAAGGAGGAACAACTATGAAAATCAGAGATTATTTCAGAATTCTCACAGTATTTTTAGTGTGTGCCTTTGTGTTTTCTCTGCATGCAACTCCATCGTATGCGAAGACAAAGGGAGAGATTAATGCCAGCGTTACAGCGGCCCTGGAGCGTTTCGAGCACATTAAAGGCAGCACCGCATTTCTCAAGGGCGCCAGGGGGGTACTCGTAATGCCCGGGATCACCAAGGCCGGGTTCGTGATTGGAGGTGAATACGGTCAGGGCGCTCTTTTGGTCGACGACAAGATCGTTAACTATTACAGCGTTGTCGAGGGGTCGGTGGGATGGCAGATCGGCGCCCAGCAGTTCGATATGATCATACTGTTCATGACCGATGATGTGCTGAATAAGTTCCGTAAAAGTGAGAACTGGGAGGCCGGAGTAGACGCGGAGATCACGGTCATCACCGTTGGCGCGGATGTAACTGTCGAGACACTGCAGAGCCAGCACCCAATTGCAGGCTTTATTTTCAACCAGAAAGGTCTGATGGGAGGAGTGACTCTGAAAGGAACGAAATTTACCAGGATACATCCCGAATAAGGTGAGATCCACGGTGGGGTGACCGGTCTGTGCCCCACCGGAAAGAGCCCTCGGCAAGTTTCGCATCAGCAGCGAAGAGTGAGACGAGGAGTGTAGCAATATGATAAGTCCAGAGATTACGGTTGCTGAATACCTGTTAGCCAGGCTGAAAGAGATCGGAGTGGATCACCTATTCGGCGTGCCGGGAGACTTTGTTCTGGGTTTCTTCAACCAGGTGCTGAAGAGCGACCTGAAGTATGTAGGCACATGCAATGAACTCAACGCGGCCTATGCCGCCGACGGCTACGCGCGTATTCGGGGCATAGGCGCCTTTTCATCAACCTTTGGCGTAGGAGAACTGAGCGCAATAAACGGCGTGGCAGGAGCATTCGCGGAAAGAGTTCCGGTTGTAGTGATCACCGGCTCGCCCGCGACGATTAATTTCCGGACACGGCCGCTGTTGCATCATACCTTGGGCGACTATCAGATCCCTTTGAGGATGTATGAGAAAATCACTGCCGCCTCAACCCATCTTGTTTCCGGCGAAACGGCCTCCGCGGAGATCGACCGGGTGTTGTCGACGTGTCTTTCTCACCAGCAACCGGTTTACATCAGTATTCCTTCGGACGTGGTGATGATGAAATGCAATAGGCCGAACGCTTTCCTGTTCCCCACGCCCGCCTCCAGCGATCAGGATGCGCTCCGGGAGGCGATCAAGGAAGCGCTTGGAATGCTGGATAAGGCGCAGAAGCCTGTTGTGATAGGCGACGTGGAGTTGATACGCTTCAAGCTGCAAAAGGAATTCGCCGGTTTTCTCGACAAAACAGGCTTCCCTTATGTCACCATGATGTTGGGCAAGACCGTCCTTTCAGAGCGTCATCCGCAATTCATCGGCCTCTTTGAGGGAGATCGAAGTCGTGACTACGTACGGAATCGGGTCGAAGCCGCTGACTGCATTCTGCAACTTGGGGCCTTGATGACCGATTTTAACACTGGCGGCTTCACAACAGACCTCGACGACTCAAAGACGATCAGCGCCAACATCCGCTCCGTAAAGATCAAACACCATTATTACGAGAACGTGTACCTTCATGATTTTATACTTGTGCTGACGGAAAAGCTTTCCCGGCGGGATCCCGCAACTCTGGAAATTCAATGTGCCTCCGAGGGCTGCGTACACCGGCATACGGAGCCGTACCAGCCTGATGCGCCGAAAGCGCTTACCATCAGGCGTTTCTTTGACCGTATGAGTCATTTTATAGAAAACAATTCAATAGTCATTGCTGAAACAGGCGTATCCCTCTTCAGCGCCGCTGAGATGCTCATGCCGGAAGGGGCGACTTTCATCGGGCAGACCTTTTACGGATCAATCGGCTATACGGTCGGGGCAACCCTCGGCGCAGGTATGGCAGCGGAAGACCGCCGTATCGTGCTGTTTGTGGGTGATGGTTCTTTTCAAGTTACTTGCCAGGACCTCTCGACGATGATCCGGTATCGTCTCAAGCCCATCATCTTTCTCATCAATAATGATGGCTATACAATCGAGCGTGTGATCTGTGATCGCCCCTACAACGATATACAACCCTGGATATATCACAAGCTCGTGGGAGTATTTGGAGGAGGACTCGGCCTTGATGTCCGCACAGAAGGGGAGCTTGAAGAGGCGCTGGGCAAGGCCGCCACGGCGGACGGCTTAGTCTTCATCGAGGTCCACACCGGGAGGTTGGACTGTCCAGAGGCCCTTCGCAGTGCAGGCCGGTCGATGGCAAAGACAAATCAACTCGACTAACTCAGTACCGCCTGATGAAGGAGCGCCATGCTTTTCTGTTCATCAACAGTGCTAAGATTCTTCGGCTGGATCGGCTGCACTACAGGTCAGCAGCAATTAAAAAAAGAAGATGGAGGTGACGGATGATGCAGAAAGAGTTGAATGAAGAAAATAAGGAAATAAAAAGAAAGGCGCATGAGATCATTGAAAAACACGGCTTTAAGGACGGCGATGATTTTGTTGATTGGATTGAATCGGAAAGGCAAACGGGAACACGATCCAGGGCAAAGCGCGCGAAACAGATGCAGCATGTTCTTCTTGCTGTTGTGGGGATATTATGCATTGTCGTATTGATCCTTTCAATTATGCTGTTCAGGCGCAGCCCTAATATGGAACTATCCGCAAAGAGTCTTTCTGATCTGAAGGTCATGATGGAACTATCCGAAAAGAACCTTGCCGCCATTTCTGAGCTGAAGGTCATGATGCTTGTTCTTGACAAGAAGGCTGATGAGGAGGTAGTCGTTTTCGGAGACACGCATTTTAATTATAATAAGTCGACTCTTACCAATGAAGCGAAGGCGCTGCTGGACAGGGATGTACAGCTCCTGGCAGAAAACCCCAAAATGAAGGTCCGCATGGCCGGATATACCTCTGCCAAAGGCACGGAAGAGAGCAATCAAAAATTAAGCGAAGGAAGAGCAAATTCTGTCAGGGACTATCTGATCGAAAAAGGTATTGCTCCGGAGAGAATAACGATAATCGGATATGGCAGGACAAGACCGGCATTGTTTGAAGTGTCCCCTCTCGCCATTAACACGAAGGAAGCAAAGGCGAACATGCGGGTCCTTTTTGAAGTTGTCGTGAAATAGGGCAGCAGCGCTTCCATCACCGTCCTCAGCGCATAGTACCGCCAGGATCCGGCAGGGCGCGCGCACCGCATACGCCCTGTAAAATAGTGAATATGAAATATCTGATATATCAGGAGACTCCTGATATATCAGAAGGTGTCGCCGTTCACAGTATCATTCCTCCAGCGTATTCTTCCCTGAAATTTCAATATTTTCAACATCATCGAAACTCCTGTCCTGTCAATAATAGTCCTGGCACACATTCTGCTATACAATACACCAGCAAACACCAAAGAATATTTCCTTTTATGCAACAGGCGCATGAAAAAGAGTATGTACATTTATCGAAAGGAGGAAGAAATGCTAAGTATGCTTGCGGCAGCTATGCTTCGTATGTGTATGTGGAACCTGTCAGGCTGCCATACCGTAATGTAGGACGATTCTAATATGTGAAAGATGAGCAATTTAGTTTATAGCCTTTTAGCGCTCGCAAGCGCTAAAGATTAAACTTATAAGGAGACTGATCATGAAACGAAAAGATTATCAGGTTGTTTTTCCAGCTGCACTCATTGTTGTGATGGTGGTTTTTCTATCTACTATCTTTTTAGCCAATGCAAATCTTTCTTTTGCAGATGCGAGTAATAAGAAAGCGGCGGCAGTTGCCGGCGCCTCTGCTGTCGAGCAAACTGAGGCCAGGATCAAACAGCTTCAGGGCGCGCTGAAGATCACGGGGGCCCAGGAAAAATTATGGGACAACCTTACTCAGGTGATGCGGGAAAATGCGAAAGACATGGACGCTGTTACCAAGGACAAGGCTGAAAACGCCAAGACGATGAACGCTGTCGAGCATATGAAATTCCACAGTCAAATAACCGAAGCCCATTTAGCTCAACTGAAGAAGTTCATCCCGCCTTTCGAGGCGCTCTACGCCAGCATGTCGGATGAACAGAAGAAGATAACCGATACACTATTCCGGACAGGGAAATATGACAAACACAAAAAGAAATGACCGCTAATATTATACAACTGAAAATTGACGCCAAACCGGCGATTGGAATCGATCCAAGAAAGGAGTGACTTTATGAAACCATCAAGTATATGGAATTTTAGATCCATAGCGGGCAAGATTATGATGGGGCTTGTTTTAGCCGCAATGATCGGTGGTATAGACGCGGCCCCTGCCCTCAGCAAAGATGACCATAAACGTGTGGAAAAACATGACAACGGACGTTCCGAGCACAGAGGACGTGGAAATGAACGCGGCCGCTATGAGCATGGCAGGGGTGATTATCACCCTTATGGCTATGCCCCGCCGCCTGTCATCTATGTACCGCCACCACAGCCCGGAATCGATATCTTTCTTCCACCCATCATTATTCGCTAATGGGATGAGAATGGATAAACATTTCTTGAGGGCAAGTTGAGGCTTTAAAAACAAAATATTCAGCAGGAGGTCTATAGTGAAAGCAATTATAACAAGTAGAGTGTTCATATTTGTCATCGCCGTGTTCACCATGAGTTTGATGGTTGGTTGTTCCGGTTCGGAGAAAAGACCTGATTACAGAGGCGGCTATTTGTATTATCCCTCGGCGTTAGTCGATGCAGACCGGGCCCTGGATGACGCTCGCGCAGCGGGCAAAGACAAGGAATGTCCGGCAGAATTTAATGCTGCAAAAGATATGGTGGACAAGGCATATGAGGTCTATATGGCATGCCATACACAGGAAGCGATCGATATGGCTCGAGAAGCTATCGGAAAAATTAAGGTCCTATGCCCGGCCAAGCCAGTTGTTGAGATGAAACCTGAACCCAGGCCTGAGCCTGTACCACCGCCACCACCGCCACCACCAGTAGTCGAGCGGCATCAGGAACTTGCAGCAAGAGTCGTCGACCGACTTACCATCCATGTCAACTTTGATTTTGACAAGTCAACTGTAACAAAGGCTGATGACGCTGAACTGCAGAAGGCCATTGACTTTGTCAGGAAATACCCTGGCGCCAAGGTGGAACTGGCAGGGTATACCGACGGTATTGGAACAGAACAATACAACCAGAAACTCTCAGAAAGAAGAGCCGAAGCGGTCAAGCAGTACCTGATTAATGAAGGTGCTGTTGACAAGGCAACAATTACGGCAAAGGGTTATGGCAAGTCAAATCCCATAGCGCCAAACAAGAAGAAAAATGGCAAAGATAATCCCGAAGGAAGGGCCGAAAACAGGAGAGTAGAAATTCTTATTATCCAGGAATAGGTCCATCTGAGCCGGAACAAATTCCTTTGGGGGAGGACTTTATGCTCCTTCCCCAAAGGAGTGTTTGTTTACATAAACAGAAATGGAAACAGTGAAAAGACTCTTTATGTTGTTGCTGATAATTACCGTTGTTCCATACATGGCGATGGCCGCTGAGATGAAGGACCTGAAATTTAGCCGGAGCGGTGAGGAGACGGTTGTCGCCGCCTATAAAGACCCTTCTCTGGGCATGGAGTTCGTCAATGTCCAGGGCGGCTGTTATCAGATGGGGGACACTTTCGGGGATGGATTTCCAGGTGAGAAACCTGTTCATGAAGTCTGTGTGAATGATATTGCCATGGCTAAATATGATGTCACTGTGGGTGAATTCCGCAAGTTTGCTCTTGCTGCCGGCTATAAAACCGAGGCTGAGAAGGCGGGCGGCTGCGGAGTTCTAAACGGGAGCAAATGGGAGTGGGACGCTTCCGGGAACTGGCGCAATCCTGGATTCAATCAGGATGACAGCCAGCCGGTGGTCTGCGTCTCATGGAACGATGCCGAGGCGTTCATCAATTGGCTTTCCGAGGTCAGCGGCACGAGTTACCGGCTTCCGACGGAGGCAGAATGGGAATACGCAGCCCGGAGCGGCGGCAATAAGGAGAAGTACGCGGGTGGCAACGATCTCAAGGCTGTGGCATGGTATTATGACAACAGCGGCGGAACTACGCACCGTGTGGGAACTAAGCAGCCCAACGGTCTGGGGCTGTACGATATGAGCGGTAACGTCTTGCAGTGGGTGCTTGACTGGTATGACGAGAACTATTACCGTGACAGCCTTCGGTCTAATCCGCAAGGGCCGGGAAGCGGGCACGAAAGAGTAATTCGCGGCGGCGCCTGGAGCGATGAACCGGCTTACGTTCGCACGGCCAGACGGAGTTGGAAGTCGCCTTCGCACCGGGGCAGCATCCTCGGGTTTCGCCTGGTCCTTTCCGCCCGGAAGTTATTTTCTGAGTGAGGAAGCCTGCCTGGTGAGGAGCAACTGAGATGTCTGAAGCTATTACTAAACGCAAAAGGGTAGAAAATTTATTAAAGGCCCATGAGGAAAAGTATCAGGAGATTGTCCAAAATGTAAACAGCATCATCCTGAAAATGGATCCGGAAGGGAAAGTCACTTTTTTCAATAATTTTGCACAGAAGTTCTTTGATTATACTGAAAAAGAGATACTTGGCCGCCATGTTGTTGGAACTATCGTACCTGAAACAGAGTCCACTGGTCTTGACCTCGGCTTTATGATCAAAGATATCGAAATAAATCCTGAGAAATATGTCAACAATGAGAATGAAAACATGCGCCGGAATGGTGAACGGGTTTGGGTAGCCTGGACGAACAAGGCCATTCGCAATGGGACCGACAAGGTTATAGAGATACTTTGCATTGGCAATGACATTACTGAACCCAGGCGGATGGAAAATGAATTAAAGGATTATGAGGAACGTTTCAGGAGGCTGTTCGAAACCGCAAAAGACGGACTGTTACTAATAGATAAAGAAACCGGGAGTATAGTTAATGTTAATCCGGCCATCGTGAAGATGTTGGGTTTTTCCAGCGAGGAATTTATTGGGAAAAAGCTTAATGATATCGGTCTGTTAAAAGACATAAAAGATTTCAAAGAGACTATCCGGGAATTGATTCATGCCGGATTTATCAATTACGAGAATGTGTTTGCAGAAACCAAACAGGGGCATCTTATTGATGTTGATATATATCTGGTTGACAGGACGAAATTCATTCAGTGCAACGTGCGTGACGTTACTGAACGCAAACAGGCGGAAGATCAGATTGTTCGGTCTCTTGAAGAAAGGACTGTTATGCTGCGGGAAATCCACCATCGGGTGAATAACAACCTCGCACTGATTATCGGCCTGCTGCACCATCAGGCAGAAGCCATAGCCGACGAATCAGTCCGGGCCAAGTTTGAGGAAACCGAAAACAGGCTATTCTCCATGGCACTGATCTACGACAACCTGTATAGTTCAGCTAATTTGGCACATATAGATTTCAAGGAATATCTGAAAACCCTTGTTGGCCGTATTGCAGGCACCTACAAACGGAATGACGTCATCATTTCTGTGGACATGGAAAGCATTGTCCTTGACGTGAATGTCGGCATCCCCTGCGGCCAGATTGTTAATGAACTGGTCTCAAACAGCCTCAAACACGGATTTCCTGAGGGGAGAAAAGGAACGATCAGTGTCGGGATCAGAATAGGTAATGAAGGTAACTATGTCCTTTTTGTGGAGGACAACGGCATCGGCTTGGCGCCGGATGTGGATTTCCGCAAGACATCGTCACTGGGGTTGCAGCTTGTAAATGGTCTGAGCCGGCAGATCAGCGGAAAGATAGAGCTTTCAAGGGAAGACGGAGCCGGATTCAGAATAACCTTCCCTGGTACTCCGGACAGCAGAGAAACGCAAAATGGATAAGCCACACGTAAAAGGATAGACAACTTATTAGAGGCCAATGATGCGAAATAGCATAGAGATTGAATCGACGATAAAAGGCAGTGTCTTCCTGCCTTTCTTTCATTTCCTCGGCAAAAGGACAATGAAAGTAATCAACAATCTTGGTGGTATTGTAATCTTCTTTACGCTTTCTTTTCTGAAGATATTTCGACCAAAACAGATCCGGG
>JBEKJD010000045.1:0-13941 GCA_050011415.1 Dissulfurispiraceae bacterium
AAAGATATTACGCAACTGGAAATCGAGGTCAAATGCCTCTTTATAAATAATGCCTGCCATTGATATGCATTCTTCGCAGCCTGCGCCTTGCACAGCCGCTATTTCAGCCGCCACTACAAGTATTGATGTGAGGGGGTTATTTATCTCATTCCGTATGTTTGAAAGAAAATTGCTTTTCAGGGCCTCGGACTCCTGTAGTTTCCTGTTTACATCCTCCAGTTTCCTCGTCATCATCCTCAGGTCATGAAGGGCCCTGTTTTTCTCCTCGAACCTCTTTTTCATCTCTTCTATCAACTCGATATCCGAATGTTCAGACATTATTCCCCCTCCTTCATTGTTGTTGATATCAATCTATTTTTTATAGTCATAGGATATACCTTAATAGTGGATTACAGTCAAGACGGATCACGTTTCCGCCTCATGTCTCAATAACTCGATATCCCCGCGGACCCGCCTCAACAGCAATAGTCCGGGGATAGCCGATATCGCAGCCAACATAAAGAACCGTGGCCATCCTGCAAGTTCAACTACATAACCCGAAGACGGCGCTATAAATATCCTGCCTAAAGCGGCAAGCGACGACAGCAGGGCATACTGCGTTGCGCTATACCGTTGGCTGCATAAAGCCATGAGAAGAGAGACAAAGGCAGCTGTCCCCATGCCGCCGCACAGGTTTTCAAAGGCAACGGCAAAAATCATCATGACATAGCTTTTGCCTGCCCAGGCCAGCACCATAAACGACAGAACAGATAACGCCTGCAATATGCCGAACAGCATCAGAGATTTGTAAAGTCCGAGCCGCACCATTAGCGTACCGCCGAACAATGCGCCGATTATCAGGGAGACGAGACCCAAACCTTTATTTATCGTACCCACGTCAGTTGGTGTAAATCCCAATCCCCTTATGAGAAACGCGGTCGTCAGGGTCCCTGCATATGCATCACCCAGTTTATACATCACAATTACCAGCAAAATGGTAAAAGCCGAGCGGCGCGAAAAGAAATCCCGAAGCGGTCCCCACACAGCCTCGACGATGCTCTTCGGGGGGGATATTGCTTCATCAGGTTCAGGAGCCATGGCAGTTGCGGCCATGCCGGCAATCATTATTACCGACATAAGCAGATATGTATCGCGCCAGCCTATCCTGTCAGAGAGAATAAGTGCCACCGCGCCCGAAACAATCATGGCAACACGGTAGCCCATGACAAAAACAGCGGCCCCTATGCCTCGTTCTTTCTCATGCAGCACATCGGTCCGATAGGCGTCGATAACAATGTCCTGTGATGCTGACGCAAATGCGACGAGCAGCGCAAGCGCTCCCAGAGTGAATGGATGCCTCCAGGGGGAACCAAAGGCCATCAAAGCAATGCCCGCAATCAGGCATAACTGTGCAATAAGTATCCACCCTCTCCTTCTCCCCAGCCCTCCCAGGGCCGGCGGTATGAAACGGTCCATGAACGGTGACCAGATGAATTTAAGTGTGTACGGCAGACCGGCAAGTGCCAACACTCCGATGGTGCGCAAGTCTACTCCGGAGACAGCCATCCATGCCTGCAATGTTCCGCCGGTCAGAGCGAGCGGCAATCCGGAGGAAAATCCGAGCAGCATGACTGTGGCGATGCGGCGGCTGTGAAATACCTGAAGATATGAAGACAGGTTATAGGTCATAGGTCATAGGCGAAATACCCGAAGATGAGAAGGTGAGAACTTGTGAAGTTGTGAAGTTACCAAGGCTGTTTCGCTCAACTTCTCAACTTCCCATCTTCTCACCTTCAATCTTTTACCTATTTATTGTTCATCTCGTTGAAAAGCTCCTTTAATACGTTCTCTATTTCCTGATAGGTCATCCATCCCTTCTCAAAAAATATACTGCCTATGACCCTGTGAGGATTCCCGCCCAGGTCATCATCTACCTGCGACAGCAAGGCCTCTTTGAGCTGCTCAGGCGTTATTAAACCCATATCCACTGCTATCTTGCCGAACCTGGGAGAATATTTTGCCGTGATTCCCTTGTCAAAGCGCTCTTTCACTGCCGCCTCATAAAATAGGTAATAGGTAATGGGTCATAGGTTATAGGTTACTGAATGTGCTTTTATAAATTCTCCTATCACCCATAACCTATTACCTATGACCTATTTTTTTAATTTCACCGGAAGCCGTCCCGAAAAATCCATTTCCCCGTTAAGACACCTCATTACAGCCTCCTGTGCCTGACAGGTTGGCTCGTATGCCGCGATTAGTATATCAGCTTCTCCAAAATAGCGCAAAACATACGGACTTCCGAAAGAAACAACGATAGACTTTTTCGCCTGTTTTATCAGTCCGGCTATTATCTCTCTGTCCTTTCCGGAAAGGCCCGAACTCCCCTTCCAGGCAGCTATAGTGGTGAACAGTGCAAAGAGCATTGTCTCATCTCCTGCAGCAACCGTATCGTCAAGAGCGGAATACCGGGGCAGCCGGCGCTTAAGCACTGAAGCCGATGCGAGCGAAGAATCACCCCCAACTATAAGACGGACATCTTCCTTTGCATTTAACGGCAACAGCCCCGGCGTATACTTCACCAGCGTAATTTATCTGTCTGAAATGCCGGTTGACAGCACGCAGTTACCGGCATAGTCAGCTTTTACCGGCATTTGATGCCCGAGACGCTCTTTTGCTTTCGTAATGCGGCCCGCTGCATTGTTTATTGTCCTCTCATCAACTTCGCCGGATGCCCTCGCGGACAGCAACCGGCTTACAACGGCGCCGGCGTCAGCGGGATGCAGAAGTATATCAGCGCCTGCATTGATGCATTTGACCGGCAGGTCACCGGGATTGCCCAGAGCATGCATATCAAGCGCATCGGTCAGGACAAGACCCTTGAAGCCAAGTTCCTCACGCAGAAGGTCACATATAATTTTTTTTGAGAAAGTCGCCGGCATGACATCAAGAGATGGAACTGCCAGATGACCGATCATTACGCTGCTTACCCCGGTCTCTATAGCTTTGACAAAAGGGACCAGGTCTGTGTTCTTTAAATTTTCTTTGGATTTGTTAATGACAGGCAACGCAATATGCGAATCGACGTCCGTATCTCCATGCCCGGGGAAATGCTTCGCGCAGCTTATGAGCCCTGCATGCTCCAGCGTCCTGATATATTCCGAGCCGAACCAGGACACTGTTTCAGGGTCATCAGAAAAAGCCCTTGTACAGATAATGGGATTATCAGGCTCCTGATTGACATCCACAACCGGAATGAGCGGCATATTTATTCCATTGTCAATCGCTTCATCAGCTACACCTTTCAGGGCATTCTCAAGTAAAGCCGCATCTTCGGGAACGCTGCGGTCCAGCGCAGCGGCTATCGCCATCGGGCAGGGGAGAGAGGTGGCCCCCTTTATCTGCTGTCCGACACCCCTTTCAACATCGGACGCAATGAACAATGGGATATCAGCGAGAGACTGAAGTTCATGTATAAACTCCCTCATGCCGTCCTTTGCGCCGCCGAAAACAATAAACCCGCCGATACCTTTTTTTACCAGGTCTCTGAGCGCTGTCCGATAGTATGTCTGATGGATCTCATCACCGTTTAGTCTGCTGATAACAAGTTGATAGAGACGTTTCTCGATCTCTTCAGGTATCTTGATGGGTGCATTGCGCAACATAATGGAGTTTAACAGATTCCGCCAGTTGTATGCTCCCCTGGGTTACAACCGACAAGGAAGAGCAATCCAATCTTCATGCTTCATGGGCATTCACTCGCACTGATATTATTCACCTCTTGATTTGGCCGTAATTATCTCGGTTATGGATACCATAAGCTCTTTATTAGTGCCAAGTTTTGAAAGAATGTACTTATCACCGGTCCTGGATCTGAATTCTCTTACATCCTCTTCATCTGCCAGGGCCGTAAGGAATGCAATCGGTATATCCTCTGTATAATTATTTCCCTTCAGTTCGGCTGCCACAGTCATGCCGTCCATTCCAGGCATTAAAATATCAAGCAAAATCAGGTCTGGTTGAAATTCTTTTGCGAGTCTCACCACGTCATGAGGATTGGATGTCGTTAATACTTCAAAAGGCCCTCTCTTCTCCAGGTTTGCCTTCAGGAGCACGCAAAAACTGTTCTCATCATCAACTACTAATATTTTCTTTTTCAGTTCGCTGCTGTCCATAGATAACCTCCTGTACTATCCTGTTCCCGGCCTGTTTCAGGAATACGGTAGCTCAATAATAACATTTGTACCCTTGCCGGGTTCGCTTTCTATTCTTATGGAACCCCTGTGTTTTTCAATAATGCCTTTTACAACAGATAGCCCCAATCCCGTTCCGCCCGATTTCCTCTTGGTGGTATAAAAAGGATCAAAAACTCTTTGTTTATCTTCTTCAGAAATGCCGCATCCGGAATCGGCAACCGCAATTCGCACAATTTTCTCTTTATTAAAATTTTCGGAGATGTCAGCTGTGACAGTGACAGTTCCACCCTCACGCATTGCCTCCGCAGCATTTGTAAACAGGTTGATAAATACCTGTTTCATTTGATTGGAGTCAGCTCTAACCCTGGGCAAATCATCTGATAACTTGCCGACAATATTTATCTGTTTAAGGCTGAATATGTGATCAACCAAAGACAATGATTCATTTATGACCTGGGCCAAATCTGTTTCCTTCAACGTGGGAGTGTTCTCTCTTGAAAAAGTCAGCAGGTCTTTAGTTATTCTGCTGGCCCTGAAAACCGCATCTTTCATCATGGCCAAAATATCAACAACACCTTCCTTTGATGATGAAACCTCCATTAATTCTATGCCCTGAAGAATTATTGAGAGAGGATTTTTTATTTCATGAGCGACTCCGGCTGATAGTACACCTAAAGAAGACATTGTCTGAGATTGGATGAGCCTCGCCCTTTCCAGCGCCGCTGACGCCTTTTTCAGTTCAACATATTGTTTGCGCAATTCCGATAATTCATTTATAAGCTGCTCTTTTGTTTTGTCAATATCATTCATATGAATCCCCATACCGTCAAATATCCGGTCCGCATAATAGTTTTACAAAGATTTATATTGAATTGCAACAATTATTCAAGTACCACTGCATTTCAGACGGTACAGGGTAGTTTTTCTGCAGTCGAGGGGCTGGGTCATCCGCAGTGGGCGAGTAACGCCGAGCCCACATGTACAATTGGAACACGGATGATGTTCCGTATAGACAGTAGAGCTGGCACAGCGGGCTATTCGCTCGCAAAGAAAAACTACCCTGTACCGTCTGAAATGCACCATGTGCAAACTTTGGGCTTGCTTTTTGTGCTTTTAGCCAACATTATATTATTATGGTTTGGTTAAGCTATCGCGAGAGTTTATATGAAAAATAATGACAAAAAAGATTTATTAAGCGAAATTACGGAATTGCAGGAGCGCCTGAAGAATCTGGAACCATCGGAAGGAAAGCGGATACTGGCATTGGTAAAAAGCATGGCCAGGTTTTCGGATGAAAACCCCAACCCCGTGTTACGGATATCAGAGTATGGCCGTATTATTTATGCAAACCAGGCCAGCGCCCCCCTGTTAAAAAGATACCGATGCGAGGTCGGCCAGACCCTGCCGGAACCTATGCTTGGACCAGCTCTCGACTCTTTTGCAAGAGGCCTGAAGAATGAGATAGAGGTGGAGTGCGGCGAAGTCATCTTCTCTCTGGACATCGAGCCTGTCACCGATTCAGGTTACGTGGACATATACGGGCAGGATATCACTGAACGCAAACGGCTTGAGAGCGAGGGGGAAAGACTCAATAAAGAGGCTGAGACTTCTCTCGAATGGATGCTGGGCAGAAGCGGTAAAATGAGAGAGGTCATCGAACAGATACGCCGGATCGCAAAGACGGATTTTACAGTTATCCTCCAGGGTGAAACAGGGGTCGGGAAATCATTTATTGCCTCTATAATCCATAATTTGAGTCCGCGTGCCCACAATCCATTTATAAGAATAGATTTGGGAACTATACCTGAGACCCTTCTTGAAAGTGAACTTTTTGGGTATGAAAAGGGAGCATTCACAGGCGCCGACAGGAAAAGAAAAGGCTTGTTTGAGCTTGCCGCCCACGGTGGGACCATATTCATTGATGAACTCGAAAATATGACCCCATATGCACAAAGCAAGTTTCTCACAGTTATCGAGGAAAAGAAAATACATCCTTTGGGAAGTTCAGATACAAAGCAAATAGATGTCCGTATCATTTCAGCTACGAACAAGGACATAAAACAGGCGCTGGCTGAAAAAAAAATCAGAAAGGACCTGTTTTACCGTCTTAGTGAATTTGTAATAACCATTCCGCCATTGAGAGAGAGAGTTGATGACATACCTTTCCTCGCACAGAAATTTCTTATCGAAGCAGAAGCCAAATTGAAAATACCTGTGAAGAATTTCAGCGAAGAAATATTTGATGTCCTTAAACGTTATCCCTGGCCGGGAAATGTCAGGGAATTAAGAAACATTATCATCAGAAGAGCTGTTCTCCTGTCTCAGGACCGTTCGATAAAGCGCGGGGATATAGAATTTTTACTTGAAGATACTTCCGGGAACGCGGAATCTTCCGAACAGTTGCCACTCAAAGAACTTACCGCAACAGCTGTCAGGGATGTCGAAAAAAAGGCGATCAAAAAAGCGTTGGAATCAACAAAAGGCAATAAGTCTAAAGCCGCGCTGCTTCTGGACATAAATTACAAGACGCTTCTCATAAAGATCAAAGAATACAACCTTTCGTGAGTTGCCGGTAAGGTCAAAAAATCAGGACACGTTTATCTTAATCTGCAAAAAAGGTTGCTAATATGTTCAGGAGATAAACACTTTGTCAGAAGGCAATGCCGGGTTCGGCATGCCTGCATCTCTTTGCAGCCTTAATGACCTTTTCTGCTGAATCAATTCCGAGTCTCATTATTTCCCGCATCTGTATCTGAAATATCTGGGCGGCAAAGAAGGCATCTGAAGCTGCATTATGGCGGTAATACTGTTTCAGGCCATAACTTGCGATCATACCGTCAAGGCTTAAATTATTTTCCTCAGTTTTCCGTTTCTTCCTCAGCCATCGCTCTACCATTGCTATGTCAATAAGGTCCCTTTTAAAGCGCACTCCCGATGACTTGAAGTTGGTCTTCAAAAATGTGAAATCAAACTCGACAGAATGGCCTACGAGGATACCATCCAAAGTCTCTTGGATCCGGTCAGAGACCTCTTCAAATACCGGCGCATCCATAAGATTGTCCTTGCTTATACCGTGGTACTTCATCGCCTTATAGTTGTAACTCTTAGGTTTAATCAGGGTATAAAAAGTATCCCGCACAAGGATTTTTAAATTAATAATAGGCACACAGGCAAATGATATAATCTCATCCCTGTCAAAGTCTAACCCTGTGGTCTCAATGTCAATGGCATAAAATTTAGCAGCTTTCAGTTCCATGGAACGATATATTCTCATCTATAATTGACTATAAATGACAGTTCGGCTGACGCAATATTTTTTCATCAGGAACTTCTGAAACTCTGATACGATCTTAAGCGACTCCTTTAATATGAGCAAGTCGATATGAGAGAGTTCCTTAGCAGTTATCAAGTTATTTATCGGGGATTTATGCAGCACTGCCCTTGCCTGATGTCTCAGCCTTAAATCCTGCAGAAAGCCATACGACTCGATGAGATCGTGACACATTTCATTGCTGATCGTCATATTGGCACTCAGCGCCTCCAATCTTTCCCTTGTGTTGGTTATCCCCCAAACCCCACTGTCTATGGCGAGGACCCTTGCGCCGTTTATAATAGGATAAATGCCATAGGTCTTCAGGTCCACCCCCTGATGCAGACCCAGGATCCCGAATATCCCAAGTGGCGGCCTGATTTCAATCGCATCTTCAGCCATCAGTTTTACAGCCTCGGCTTTTACAGCCGGTTTTATCGATTCCAGCAATTCATTGTATAAGGCTGTCTCTCCGTATACCGGCCTCATATCCAGAAACACGGAAAGGTATCGGAGATGGTAAGGAATCGGGTCTGAAAACCACTGTTTGAAGTACTCTTTCCATGCCGACAGGGGCTGATTCCACATGCTGTTGGATGCCATGTAGTTTCCCGGGCACTTGGGGAGGCCGATTTTGGCCAGTGACTCTGTGATTTTATTACCCAGCGCCGCAGGATTATCTCCGACGTAGATTAATGCATTGTCCTGATCGGTAGAGATAACCTCCTCCTTTCTGCCGGAACTGCCCATATGGACCCATAAGAACTGAGCAGGGGCATATTCATCGATAAGCAGCTGAATGACCTTGCACACTGCGGCATCATGGACAGAGCATAACATCCTGGTCAAGTCGAAGAAATTAGGACCGGTAATCGCAATTTTCGAGACCGATACCATGAGACCTTCGAAGACGGTTTTAAGCTCGTCAATGGAAGCCGCCTTGTTGACCTTTCTGAACAGTTTGACTATGGAAAAGGAGGGTTCGAGGTGGATCTGGATGTCCTTCCTGGTGATTATACCAACCACTTTATCATTCTTAGTGACAACGATGTGGTCTATTCCGGCATCGATCATTTTTGTATAGGCTTCGAATATCGTGGCCTGCGCATTGATTGTCTTGACCGGAGATGACATGAACTCCGTAACCGGGTCTAATCTGTCACCGCTGATAAAGACCTTTGCCAGGTCAGAATGGGTCAATATGCCGATCGGTATTGTATTGACGTCTACAACTACGATCGAACTGACCGCATTCTTGTCCATCGCAGAAGCTGCACCGGCTATAGTCAGTTCAGGGATGCAAATAACAGGATTTCTGTATATTATCCTCTCAACCTCAAGGACGAATGTGGCTTCCTCAAGAATCTTCTTGTCAGAAGCAATGGTCTTGAACGAGCGGAATCTCCTGTTGAGCAAAGCAGAGAAAAACGATGCAAACCTCTCATTTGAATCGAAGACAGTTTTGAATTTCGGATAAGCCACTGCATAGCAGACAGTATCCTCGATGGCAGTGGCGGTCCAATTCAACAGATTGCCATAAAGTGATGCGATTCCGAAGATTTCACCTCCGGAAAGGTAATCAATAGCCGCCTCATCATCAAAGAGGCCGATAAGTCCGGAGAATATCACATAAACGTTTTCCGGGTGCTGCCCCTTTTTATAGATTGTCTTTCCTTTATCGAACAGCTCGACTTCTAATCCGGATATTATGATGTCCAGATCATCTTCTGATAAAAAGGAAAAAGGTCGGATCTTGCGTATAAATTCCTTGGGCGGGATCATTCATTATCCATCTGATATGAAATGCATCAGTGTATTACTGTCAAAACATTAGACTTATCATACCACAATTTAAAGGCTTGAGGAAGCAGGATGCTTTAACTACATAGTGTATCCGCTTTCTCCGTGCTGACTTAGATCGAGACCAAGCGCTTCCGATTCATCGTCAAGTCTTAACCCCATGAATTTATCCAGGACTTTCAGGATTATAAAGGTCATGACAAACGAGTAGGCTATCGTTACCCCAATGCCGATGACTTGGGTGACAAAGACACCTGAACCGCCCCCGGAACTGTTAAAGAACAGGCCGTCGGCTCCAGCCGGGTTTAAAAGTTTTTGGGCAAAAAGCCCGGTGGCTAATGTGCCGACAATACCTCCGATCCCATGGACGCCGAAAGCATCCAGCGAGTCATCGTAACCAAGGCGCGTTTTCAAATTCAGCGCCAGGTAGCATATGGCCCCGGCACATAAACCTATGATCAAGGCAGACATCGGTCCAACAAATCCCGAGGCTGGTGTAATTGTCGCCAGTCCCGCTATGGATCCGGTTGCAGCGCCAAACATCGTAGGCTTGCCCCTGTGAAGCCATTCTATGACCACCCATATGAGCGTAGCCCCCACCGCTGATATATGTGTAACTGCGAAGGTCATGGCGCTCAGTGCCCCTGAGGAAAGGGCGCTCCCGGCATTAAACCCGAACCAGCCGAACCATAGGATCCCTGCGCCGAGGACTGTTAAGGGGAGGTTGTGAGGGGTAAAGTCATGCGCATGGCCCTTTCTTTTTCCAATAATGAGTGCGGCAGCCAGGGCTGATACGCCTGATGTAATATGCACGACCATCCCTCCGGCAAAATCGAGCGCCCCCATATTTTTGAGCCAGCCGCCGTTGCCCCATATCCAGTGAACTACAGGATCATACACAATCGTTGACCAAAGAATGGTGAATACCAAAAAAACGGAAAATTTCATCCGCTCTGCAAAAGCGCCGCTAATAAGGGCTGGGGTAATGACTGCAAACATAGCCTGGTATATCATGAATGCTATATGCGGCACTGTGGGAGCATAGGCAAGATTAGGCTCAACACCTACTCCCCTTAGCCCTATCCAGTCGAGATTGCCGATTATGCCGTGGACATCAGGCCCAAAGGCGAGACTGTAACCGTACAGTATCCATTGTATGCTTATGATTGCAATTGCAATGAAGCTTTGCATGATTGTGCCGAGAACATTTTTCTGTCTCACCATGCCGCCATAAAAGAGCGCCAGTCCCGGCGTCATCAGCATTACCAGTGCTGCGGACAAAAGCAGAAAAGCTGTATCCCCGGTATCTATTTTACCTGAGGCCTGTGCGTAAGCATTCAGCGGCAATAATAAACCCATGGATGAACAGAGAATAATTTTTTTGATCTGCATAGTTAGGCTCCTTTTAAAAGATAAAAGTAATTAATTTAATTAAATCAGCAACCTAAGCACCATGCCATTACTCAACTATATTTATATGGCGACATAATACTAACATAGCATCTTTAGAAAAGCTACAAAAATGTAGGAATATCGCGTAATCAATGAAACCAGGCCTCTGTTTATGAAATTGACATTGCAGGGATTAGGTTATATATTAAGATGCGTAGTGGTTCCGGAGCCTTTTATCCACTTTATAGTCCGGCAATCTGCGATATTTACATTATGGAAGATAAAGAAAACGACATTGCACATGATGCAGAAGATTCGGTATTAAAAATACCGCTGCCTGTAAACCGGCTCCTGCTTGGATTCCGCATCCCCTTTAAGGTCTACATGAAAAAGGACAGGGAACTTGTCACTCTTTTCAATAAATGGACCCTCTTCGACCAGGATACAAAAGAGATACTGAACGAAAAAGGCATAACAACTGTTTATATAGAAGGCACTCAGTCAAAAATTGAAGACTACTTAAAGGATACTTCCAAAATCCAGACTGAGGAGGTAGACAAAACAAAATTCTATGAGTATTCGATCAAAAAGGACAACTATCTTAATATTGATAAAACCCTTCTTGTAGATAGAAATCTTTTTGTAAAAAACACTAAGGTAAACTTCAGCATTTTCCTGATAGCTGATATGCTCTTCGAAGAACTGGTCCATGCCACAGCCGACCACCCGGCAGAGATACCGGATACGGTATTTAAATCAAGGGGAGATTTTGCCGTCAGGATAATGGATATCCCGTTGTATAAGGAATATTTGAACTCTGTCCTTGCTTCACCGGATATTCCCGAGAATTTAAAACAAAAGAGCAGGGCCCTTTCGATAAAGGAGAATTCAAAAATGCTGGTGAGGGACGTTCTTTCCAGCCCTATGGTCGGGGAAAAAATGGATGAAATAGGCGCTGCTGTCTGTGAGATGACCGATCTGGTTTTAAAAAAGGAGGTCAGTGTCTATGATCTGATGTCTCTAAAGAGCCACGACCTGTACACATATACGCATTCTGTAAATGTTGCCGTTATGTCCATCGCAATCTGCTCGGCACTGGAATTCGACAGGGAGTTGGTCGAAAAGGTCGGTGTCGGCGCTATTATGCACGACATAGGTAAAGCCTCTCTGCCTCCGAATTTGCTGAATAAGCAGGGAAAGCTTACCAACGATGAATTCGCCCTTATGAAAACACACGTTGTCGAGGGAGTCAAAATCCTGGAAAATAAAAAGGAAATACCTAAAGAAGCTCTTGTTGTGGTGCTTCAACATCATGAGCGGCTGTCAGGCAGCGGGTACCCCTTCGGGCTCAGAGGAGAAAAGATGAGAGCGTTCGGTCGCATCGCCTCAATGGTTGATTGTTATGATTATCTGACAACACCCCGTCCCTACCGCTATGCATACACTCCGTATATGGCATTATCACTGCTGGCGAAGGAAACAAAAGAGAGGGGAGATTTTGATTCTGACTATCTTAAGATGTTCATAAAAATTGTCGCCGGATGCGGCGTCGATCCTGATGGGTGTGCGGCGCAGTAAAGACCGGCGCTGAATTAGAGCTGAATTTGTCTTTCCCGGCCTCAAGATCGTAGCGTTATTGAAGCAAGGTCTACGACATTTTATCCATATCCCAATTTGCCCTATTCACGATTTTATGGTTTCCATCCCACAAACTATGGGGCAAATGCCCTAATACCTAAAAAGTGTCAGTCAAAAATATTTATTAAATTCAACATCAAAACATTTGGCATTTTTCTTGATATATAGCATTTAGATGCAGGCAACTAACGGCAATCTTTCAGGGCTTTTGTCAAACGAATTTGTCTGTCCCAAAAGGAGGAAATATAATGAGCGCAGGTATTGGCAGTATTGGCGGCGGCATGGGCGGCAATATAGGCATGAACCAGATTTCATCAGCAACCAAGAGTCCCCTTGACTCACCGGTGTTTGAAGTTAACAAGAAAAAACAGCACGGCGGGGACAAATCGTTTGAGGTAATGCTTATTGACCTTAATGCACAAAAAACCCCGGGCATCCAATCCGGGTCGAGTGGATTAACCGGAACACATGTAAATAAATATGCTTAAATAAGCAGTGGCGCCTCCCATATTTCTTATGAGGGAGGCGTCACTGCTTAATCAGGTTGCATCCTTGCTGATATCCTAATTCACAGGCCTTGTGAAAATCCGACATGGCAATCTCCCGTTTATTAGACTGAAGGTACAAAAGTCCGCGATTATAATATGCGACTGCATAAGCCGGATCCAGGGCAATCGTCCTGTTAAAGGCATTTAATGCCTCATCCAACCGCCCGGTTTTAAATAGATCTATTCCCAGGCCGTGATAGGCGTCGCTACAAGCCGGATTTAAAGCAAGGGCCCTGTTATAGTCATTCATTGACTCGTTCATTCGTCCTTTGCTGAAAAAAATATTCCCGCGGTTATTATAGGCTTCAAAAAAAAATAAATTCAGGGCAATTGCAGCATCAAAATCTTTTAATGCCTCATCCAGTAGCCCTTTGTTGACAAAAAGAATTCCCCGACTATTATAGGCGTCATAATTAGATGGATTCAAAGCGATTGCCGTATTATACATTTCAATGGCCTTATCATCCCGGCCTTTCTCAGCATATGCTTTTCCGAGGTAAAAATACGCTTCCGGGTTACCAGGACTTCCGGAAACAGCATTTGCCCACAAACCGATTTTGTCGGTCCACAATGCATTTCTTTTAACCGTAGCCGCTGAAAGGACGACCACCGCCAAAAAAAGTATTAATACCGCTGTCCTTTTTTTTCTCAGCGCATTCATTTCTACCGGTCCGGTCGACGGCATAAATATAAGCGTAGTGACCACAGCGAAAATGCCCACGGACGGCAGATATGCCCTGTATTCACAAAAAAGCATGGGGATCGGTATAATGCTTGATTCGACGGAGAGGGTTATGAAAAACCAAAATATCCCGAATGCGACAAGGCGGAGATACGGCGAGCCAGAGCGAAAAACGAAACGGGGAAACGGGGAATCGGAGAAACGGCGAAAAATACTTTTCCCCGTTTCTCCGATTCCCCGTTTCCCCGATTCATTTCTTTTGCCCATTGCCATATATACCCCCATTCCAAAGAGTGCTGATAGAAACAGGAATGACAGTATTACCGGCAGGTCGAAGAAAGATTTAAAAAGCGGATAGTTATGATCGATGTTCTGGTTTACCGGAAAGAACAATAG